>CAMAUB010000007.1 GCA_945861315.1 Chlamydia trachomatis | reverse complement strand
GAAAATTTTACAAATCGATCCGTATCTTTTGCCCGAGAACATCATGCTCTATCTCGCTGACTTATAAAAGTCAGCGTCGATATCCGCATCTCCTTCTCAGACAAAATCTAACGCCCGATTTGTAAAATTTTCAACTAATTCCACTATATCTGCGGGATAAACCCAAAACTCAGGTTATTATTGAACTTCTAGAGCGAGTTGCTCTTCTTTGGCTTCCGCTACCTTGAGGTCTTTGTCAATTGACAGAGTGACGCATGAGTCAGACCAAACGTTAAGAGCTGTTTCAATCATGTCAAGAACAGCATAGAAAGGCAGGATGAGTCCCATAAGGTAGAGAGGAACATGCATGCCAACTAAGAATGCACTTGTTAGGAAGAAGCAACCCATAGGAACGCCAGCATTTCCAATAGCGGCTAGTGTAGCAAAAAAGACCCAACCAATGTAATCAAGAGGTCCGAAGGTGACTCCATTGAGGGTAGCAACAAAAAGAGTGGAGATCAAAATAAAGGCGGCGCACCCATTCATGTTAATGACAGAGCAAATAGGAAGTGTAAATGAGGAAACTTTCTTTGAAACTCCCGCATTCTTCTCTATTGTCTGCATGGTTAAAGGGAGGGCTGCATTTGATGACTTGGAGAAAAAGGCAAAAGAGAGTGCAGGGCTCATTGCTTTAAAGGCTTTCCACGGGGAAATTTTCTTTATTTTAAGCATAATCGGAAGAACGATAATCCCTTGGATGAGGTTAGCTCCTACGACACAGCTGAGATAGATAATAAGTTTGTTGAAGTGGTCATAGTTCTGGTTAAGCTCTTTAAAAAGAAGAGTTACAAAGGCCCAGACAGCAATCGGCATGATGGCAATGGCAAAGCCAGTTACTTTTAGCATCGCAGAAAAAAGGCCTGAGAAGAGCTTGTGTAAAAAGTTTTTTTGGTCTTCTGGGAGAAAGAGAATAGCGATACTAAAGAGGATTGCCATAAAGACGATCCCTATGACATTCCCTGTCATGAAGGCCTCTGTGAAGTTGGAAGGGATAATATTCATCAGAAAGGAGAGATACGTACCTTGCTGAACTACTTGGGGGGCAACATTTGAGACAGCTCCTACGCTGCCAGCTGGATCAATTAAGAGATAGAGAGTAAGAGCAACAATTGCCGCTAGAAGAGTTGTAATTAGAGTGTAGGTAATGACCTTCTTCCCCATCTTTTTAATTTCAGAGAAGTTTTTCATCCCGGTAATAGTTGAGGTGATTGCTAAGAAAATAATTGGAAGGCTAATTAGCTTAAGGAGTCTTAAAAAAAGCTCGGATCCGGCAGTGGCGGTTTGATTCAAAAAAGGAATATCAAGCCAGCCAGTCAGAAGACCCATGCCCATAGCAATAAATATAAGGAAATTAGAGAAAAATCGCATACTAACTAATTATATAATAGATCAAATTATTAATAAAGATTTAATATACAGCTTGCGTAAGAAGATGTTCAGGATCTAAGTTGCGCATGAAGTGTAATGGAGCGTAACGGGGTCGAACCGTTGACCTCAACAATGCCATTGTTGCGCTCTACCAACTGAGCTAACGCCCCCTAATGGGGCCTAAATAGCCTATCACGCTTTATTATTTAGGACAAATCTCTTTTATGGTAGACTTCGTGTCTTATATGGATTTTTTTAATCATTTACCTCTTTTACCACCAGATTCAATTTTTGGAATTGTAAAATCTTTTCTTGATGATCCGCGTGACAATAAAATCAACGCTGTAGTAGGGGCATATAAATCGGAAGATTTAAAGTCTTATGTGTTTACAAGTGTGAGAAAGGCTGAAGCACTTATTTTAGCGCAGAAAAAGAATAAGGATTATTTACCGATTGATGGAGATCGAGACTATATTTTAGAGACCCAAAAATTAGTCTTTGGGAAGGTGTCTCAAAATATCTATGGAGCACAATCTCTTGGAGGAACTGGAGCTTTACGCACATGTGCTGATTTCTTACGCTTAGCGGGTTGTACAAAAGCTTACATCTCTGATCCAACATGGGCAAATCATCGTCGCATTTTTGCTAATCCAGGTTTTCAAGTTGAGACCTATCCCTACTATGACAATGGGATAGATTTTGAAGCGATGGTGACTGCTTTTGAAAGGATGGATGAAAAAAGTGTCGTTGTCATGCAAGCTGCTTGCCACAACCCAACGGGCAGTGATCTAACACTTGAGCAGTGGAAAAAGGTGTGTAAGATTGCTCAAAAAAAGCGCTTATTCATTGTTTTTGATCTTGCTTATCAAGGCTTTGGAAAAGGACTGGACGAAGATGTGGCTGCTATTGCTTATTTTCTTTCACAAGAGATTGAGTTTGCTGTTGCGGTGTCTCATTCAAAGGCATTTGGCCTTTACGCCGAAAGGGTTGGGGCGCTTTACATAGTGTCTCAAAGGCCTGAGATTGTGGCTTCTCACGTAAAAGAGATCATTCGGGGCATTTATTCAAACCCACCTTGTCATGGGGCGTGGATTGTATCACGGATTTTAAAAGATCGTGATTTACGAAAAGAGTGGGAAGAGGAGCTTGTGATGATTCGCAGGCGAATTTTTCAAATGCGTACGCTTCTTGCAGATGAGCTTTCTTTAGATTTTCTCAACCAGCAGCAGGGGATGTTCTCCTTTATAGGCCTTCAAAAAGAAGTCGTGCAAAAATTGCGCGACCATTATGGTATCTATTTGCCGGGGGATGGACGTATTAATGTTGCTGGGTTGAATGCACAGACGATCCGTCAAATAGCAAAGGCGATCGTCGATTGTGAAAAGAAAAGGCTATAAAAAATATATTGGGTTGCTAGCAGCGCTCTTCATTGTTTTGGGAATGCCTACACTTTTTATCGAAAAAAGTCGCGTACGTTTGATTGCTCTTTTCTCTCCGGTTTGGAAACAAACAGAAAAATCTCTTCCAGAGCAAAGGCTTGAAGCTGAGAATCATCTTCTGCGCCTTGAAATAGGAAAGCTACGTACACTCCTTGAAGAGGGTGATGTGATCGCCGAAATTTCAAAGCATACATTTGTGCAACCGGCCCAGGTTATTTATCGTGACCCTGGGATGTGGATGAGCTCTTTTTGGGTGAATGTTGGTGAGCAGACAAATGCTTTAATAGGTCGGCAGATCATTGCTCAAAATAGTCCTGTTTTATCAGGGAATGCTGTGGTTGGAGTGATCGACTTTGTTGGAAAGAAGCAGTCACGTGTTCGTTTGATTACCGACATGGCACTTAAGCCTTCTGTGCGTGCGGCACGTGGCCTGCCCCAAAATGCGGCTTTTATACAGCATATAGATGCTGTTTTAGCGCGTGTAAAAGATCCGGCAATTGTCGCTCATTTAGAGAGAGCAAAAGCTGAGCTCAATCATGATGCAGAGACGTGGTATTTAGCCAAGGGAGTCATCTGTGGAGCAGGCTCCCCTCTTTGGCGTGATCGAACACATAGTTTAAAGGGGTATGGCTTTAACTATGATTTTTCTGATAGTGAGGGTGTGGCGCGAGAGCTTGCTACTGGGAAACCCCTTGAAGGGGGTGGTCGAGCTGTTCCTATTATTAGAGAAAATGATTTACTTGTAACAACTGGAATGGATGGGGTATTTCCTGTTGGATTGCGTGTTGCTGAGGTTGTGCGGGTTCATCCATTAAGGGAGGGGGCCTATACTTACGAAATTGATGCTGTCCCCGTTGTAAAAAACCTTGACTCTTTGCAAACGGTCTATATTATCCCCAAAATAGGGTTTGATCCAAACGAGTAAGGTTAGCGATGAAGGTTGTTAAGGCAAAAGAGATGGCTCGCATAGAGCAGCTCGCTTATGCAGCAGGAGCGGCAGAAGAAGATTTCATGGCTTCAGCTGGCAGAGGTGTCGCTGAGCTTGTGCAGCACTTTATTGGGCAAATGCATATATACTCATCCAAGCTCAAAATGAGAAATTTGGGCTGCATCAAAGCCTCGGGATTGATCGATCGTAATCGACCCAATATTAGAAATATGGGGTCGATTACGATCGATCAATCGCGAGAGCTTTCACGCCGGCCGAAATTCTCATTTCGAGCTTGGATGAGTATATGCCCTCAAATCACACTTCTTTGTGGCTCAGGCAATAATGCGGCAGATGCCTATGCTGCCGGTGTTATTTTAATGAAGGGAGGATTTGTCGTTACAGCGATTGCGCTTGCACCTCTTGAATCTTCTTCAAAACTGTGTCAACTCCAGGCAAAGCTGTTCATCAAGAAGGGGGGGGCAATAAAATTTGTCTCAACTGCCCTCGAGATTGATTTTGGGAAATCTAACCTCATTATTGATGGAATTTTGGGAACTGGTTTTCATGGGCAAGTGGAAGGGCTATACCGCATTGCGATAGAAAAAGCCAATGCTTCAAGTGCCTTTATTGTCTCAATCGATGTTCCCTCAGGCATTAATGGGACAACAGGTGAGGTAGCAAGTGTTGCAATCAATGCGAGTGCCACACTCTTTTTAGGACTGCCGAAAACAGGTTGTTTTTTAGCAGAAGCTTGGAATTATGTAGGGTGGATTCATTGCTACGATTTTGGTTTAGGAAATACCTTTATTGACCAAGCGGAAGAAGATTTTATTTTGATCAATGACGAGTTGATCCTCTCTATTTTTCCTCCCATCAAACGGACACAACACAAATATGAAGCGGGCTATGTTGTGGGACTTGGAGGCTCTTTAGGTATGCCAGGAGCGCCTATTTTGGCAAGTTTTTCAGCTCTTCGCTCAGGTGCAGGCATTGTTCGGCTTTTACATCCAGCTGAAATGCAAGCAGAGCTTGGCCACTCTCCTCCTGAAGTGATCAAACAAGGTTATCACGATGCAAAAAGTGTTTTAGACGCCATGGAAAGAGCCTCTGCTATTTTTGTTGGCCCAGGTATTGGAACATCGGATCAAGCGTTAAAGATGCTGCGTGAAATCTTACCAACTGTTAACAAACCATGCGTGATTGATGCAGAGGCGCTAACTCTTTTAGCGCATCATAAGATTGCTCTTCCCCCTCTAACTGTCATGACCCCTCATGCTGCAGAGATGCTGCGATTACTCAAATTAGAAGCTATGCCTCCAATCCTTGAGCTGTTAAAGCAGTGTCAACGCTATAGCGAAGAGCAAAAAGTGACTTTGGTACTTAAGGGAGCTCCCACTTTTATTTTCCATCCAGGTCAAAAGCCCTACATTAGTGCGCGCGGTGATCCCGGAATGGCCACAGCTGGTAGTGGTGATGTGTTAACAGGGATAATATCAGCTTTCTTAGCTCGCACAAAAAATCCCTTTCACTCTGCAGTATTAGGTGTACATATTCATTCAGTTGCTGGAGAGGTTGCTGCTCAAAGACACTCATCTTACTGCATGGTTGCATCTGATATTATCGATGCTCTGCCAGAAGTTTTTAAAGAATTATCTAGTCGATTAAATCTACTATACCACTCAACAAATTTTGAAAGACCCTCTTGAAGAGAGATGTGTGGTTTGTAGTTTAGTTTTTTTTCTGCATGTGAGATATCAGCAAATGTTGTGATCATCTCATCACTTCTGCTCCCTTCCAAAACAATCGTGGCCTTCTTACCAAGAAGATCTTCTAAAAGATTCACAAAAGTCATGAGCTCTTCTGGTTTGTTATTTCCAAGATTAAAAATTTCACACTCTGCTGAAAGATCAAGCGCCGCAAGAGTTCCTTGAACAATATCATCAATATAGGTGAAGTCGCGCCACATTTTCCCCTGATTATAAAGATGGATCGGATCTCCAGCTAAAATAGCTTTTGTAAAGCTGTAATATGCCATGTCGGGGCGCCCCCACGGTCCATAGACGGTGAAGTAGCGAAGCCCTGTTGTCTTAATTCCATAGATATGGTGGTAACTATAGGCTAGCAGCTCATTTGCTTTTTTTGTTGCAGCATAAAGATTTGCAGGTTTGTCAGTTCGATCAGCATCGGAAAAGGGAACCTTTTCATTGTTACCATAGACTGAAGAAGAAGAGGCATAAATAAGTGGAATTTCTGGGCGCATTTTAAGCTCTTCTAAGAGACGAATAAATCCGATTAAATTGCTATCGACATAAGCATTGGGATTTTGCCTGGCATAGCGAACTCCCGCTTGAGCAGCAAGATTGAGTACATGAGTGCAATCTGGAAGGTTAAGGGAGCTTAGCTCTCCTTTGATCATCTCCACCCCAATTTCTTGAAGCATGTAGGCTCGCTCTTTTTTAAGTTCTGGGCAGTAATAGTCATTAAAGTTATCAAAGCCAATGACCTGATCTCCTTGTGCTCTGAGCGCTTTTGCTACATGAAATCCAATAAAGCCCGCCGCTCCCGTTAAAAACACTTTTTTAGACACACAGACTCTCCATCTTAAAATAGGAAATAGTCTTCATAAGTCCTTCGTGTAAAGCGATTTTTGGTTCCCAATTCAGAAGCTTTTTAGCAAGAGAGATATCGGGGCGTCTTTGTTTGGGATCGTCTTGGGGAAGAGGGTAAAAGATAATATTCGATTTTGAACCGGTTAAATCCAAGATGTTTTGAGCAAGCTCAAGCATGGTAAATTCAGATGGATTGCCAAGATTAATTGGTCCACTATGAGTGCTCTCCATCGCTGCTATAATGCCTATTACAAGGTCATCGACATAGCAGAAAGAGCGAGTCTGTTGCCCATTCCCAAAAACTGTAATAGGCTTATTATTAATCGCTTGTACAATAAAATTCGAGACAACACGCCCGTCATTTGGGTGCATTTTTGGGCCATAGGTGTTAAAAATGCGCACAACGCGTATATCAAGTTTATACTGCCTTTTATAGTCAAAAAAAAGTGTTTCTCCACACCGTTTCCCCTCGTCATAGCAAGCACGAATGCCAATTGGGTTGACATGTCCCCAGTAGTTCTCTACCTGTGGATGAACGGCAGGATCTCCGTATACCTCACTAGTTGATGCTTGGAGGATTTTAGCTCCTGTTTTTTGAGCCAGTTCAAGTAAATTAAGAGAACCAAGAATACTTGTTCGAGTTGTTTGGACAGGGTTATTTTGGTAGTGGACAGGAGAGGCAGGACAAGCCAAATTATAGATTTCATCTACTTCAAGGAAAAGAGGGTGGCAAATATCGTGGTTGATGATCTCAATGGGCAGATGGGCTATGTTTTGAAGGTTTCCGGTATAAAAATTATCGAGGCAGATTATTTCATGTCCTTGTTTAAAAAGAGCATCGCATAGGTGTGATCCAACAAAGCCAGCGCCTCCTGTAATTAAAATCCGTTTTTTCATAGCTACGATTGTAAAGAATTTCACTTGTATTGTCACTGCTAAATTGGTACGATTTTTCTCTTATGAAGATACTTGTTGTAGGAACTGGATATGTGGGGCTAGTCACTGGGGCTTGTTTTGCAGAAATGGGGCATCATGTGATTTGCCTCGATATTGATAAGAAGAAAATCCAAGATCTTAAAGATGGAATTATACCTATCTATGAGCCAGGGCTTGAAGAGATTGTAAAGCGAAGTGTCTTGGCCGGAAGACTTGAGTTTACAACGGATTATGCTTATGGTGTGCGCGGTGCGCTCTTCTGTTTTTTAGCTGTTCCAACCCCTGAAGATAGGAATGGATCAGCCGATCTCTCTTATGTAATGCAAGCGGCAGCTCAAGTTGCAGAACAAATGGATAGCTATAAAGTAATAGTCAATAAATCGACGGTCCCAGTTGGCAGTTCGAGAAAAGTAGCTGAGGCTATTGAAAGATCTCTTGCAAAACCTTCTATAGAATTTGATGTGGTCTCCAACCCCGAATTTTTGAAAGAGGGAGATGCAATTAGTGATTTCATGAAGCCAGATCGTATCGTCATTGGGACAGATAATCCACGCGTTGCAGCCCTTATGCAAGAGCTTTACTCCCCTTTTAACCTCAATCATGAACGCATTCTCATCATGGACCCAGCATCAGCAGAGATGACCAAATATGCTGCAAATGCAATGCTTGCATCAAGAATTTCTTTTATGAACGAACTAGCAGGCCTTTGTGAAAAAACAGGCGCTGACATTAGACGAGTGCGCAAAGGCATTGGCTCAGATACGCGCATTGGCTACTCCTTCCTCTATGCAGGTGTGGGATATGGTGGATCTTGTTTTCCAAAAGACATCAAGGCCCTGCGTGCCCTTGCTGCTCAGCATGGATATGAGATGTCGCTTGTTGATGCCATTGAAAAAGTGAATGCACGCCAAAAACTTGTGATGGGAGAGAAAATTTCTAACTATTTTGCAGGAAATCTTTCTAAAAAACGGATTGCTATCTGGGGACTCTCCTTCAAACCAGGGACAGATGATATGCGAGAAGCCCCTTCTCTTGTCTTGATTCGCACTCTACTTGAGCAAGGAGCGATGCTCTCACTCTATGATCCTGTTGCGATGCAGAAAGCAAAAACCCTTTTGCCCAAGTCACCTCAGATAAAATGGTGCAAAGATGAATATGCTTGTGCAAAGGATTCTGATGCTATAGTGCTTTTGACAGAGTGGAAACAATTTCGTTTCGTAGATTTTGATCGTATCCTCCAAGAGATGCAGGGACGCGCCTTTTTTGATGGGCGCAATCAATACACCCCTTCTGAAATGGCTGCTCGAGGTTTCGACTACTTTGGAATTGGACAAACACCCCTATTGCATGAAGCTCTCGCTTACTCTTAATGATGATACTATCACCCTTTCAGACGGGAAGTGCCTCCCTCTCTACTCAGAAGAGGCCTTTCATGTTCTTTCCGATCTTTGGTTAAAAGTTGGCTGGAATGCACACTATCACTACGGCTTTACATGGATGGGCCAACCCACACTTCAACTCCCAGAAGATCTAATCACCCTCCAAGAGCTCATTTACTCTCATCGTCCAGACGTCATTATCGAATGCGGTATAGCAATGGGAGGTAGCCTTTTGTTTTATGCCTCTATTTGCCACGCAATGGGAAGTGGACGTGTGATTGGAATAGACATCGATCTACATCCTCACAATTGTAAAATCTTAGAAACCAGTCCACTCTCTTATCTTCTTACCTTGATTAATGGAAGTTCTACAAATCGTGCACTAGTGGCACAGTTAGGTATTGAACCAGATGAGAGTGTTATGGTGATCCTTGATTCTAACCATACTAAAGAACATGTTTTGCAGGAGCTTGAATGCTTTGCTCCTATTGTAACTCCAGGACACTATTTGGTTGTTGCAGATGGATTCAAAAAAGAGCTCCACAATGTGCCACGTGGAAAGTCTGATTGGAAGGAGGACAACCCGCAAGCGGCTGTGGAAAAATTCCTTGAAAAGCATCCAGAGTATGCGTTAGAGTTGCCTGATAAACAGTACAATCGCTCACCTTACAAAAAGAGAGTGACGCATTTTACAAATGGGTGGTTAAAGCGTGCTTCTAACCTATAATAAGCCACGCCTGATTGTCCTGCCAAAAACGATCGACTTTTTCTTTGTTGTCTCCTTTCTTTATTTCTTCACTTTACATGCAGATCTTTTACAACTGCGTTTAGCTGGGTTTGCAATTCGCGCTAACAATCTAATAGGTTTTGCACTGCTTGTCGCAATGATGCTTCGCTATCGAAAAGAATTTTTTATGCTGCATCGAGCTATCGCTATACCTTTGGTTGTAATGACTTTGTGTATTTTAATCTCTTTGATATTCTCCCCATACAAGAAGAGGTGTATTATTTTCTTTTTCTTTTATGGCATGATGCTTTTAGTCTATTTTTGGCTTCCCTATCAGATGCTTCTTAAATTTAAGACAAAGAGGGTTTTAAAGGCCTATTTTGCCTCATTTATTTGTGCAGGTTTGATAACGCTTTTCCAATTACACCGTTTTGCAGCAACAAAGTTCATAGTCAGACCGGCAGCACTTTGTTATGAGCCATCTTATTATGCCCTTTACATGACACCTTTTATTGTCCTGATC
This sequence comes from Chlamydia trachomatis, assembly GCA_945861315.1. Lineage (GTDB taxonomy): Bacteria > Chlamydiota > Chlamydiia > Chlamydiales > JAAKFR01 > JAJACK01. The sequence continues at coordinate 7,929 of CAMAUB010000007.1, read as the reverse complement.
ACATTTCACTACTTTTTCAATCAAAAAGAAGATTTTTTTCTTAGAAAAAATTTAAACTTGCCGACCCTCATTTGTGTGCATTTTCTTTTTGCCATTTCTTGCGCATCTTCAGCATTTGTGCTCTATCTACTATTGATGGCTTTATTTTTTCTCTTTTTGTTTCTAGAAAAATTCTCTTCTTTTCGTTTTCAAATCCTAAAATTTATCATGGGTGTTGCATCTCTGGTAGGGATACTATTAGCTCTTTTTACTAAACATGTTCTCTCAATTCTATTAAAAGTAGTATCTGTGAACTATATTATTCATCATCATTCTTTTACTGAAAGATTCAGAAGTTTTAAGGAATCGTGGATTATATTTAAACGGTTCCCATTTTTTGGAGTTGGGCTTGGCGCTCTTCCTGAATACCGTTTTGAGAGATGGTTGGCTTATGATCTAAATTTTCCTCACTATTTGAGTAGGTCGAAGATTTTAGTGAGTGATAGGCAGCTTTACTTTTTTGAATCGAGTAATGTAGTTGTTGAGATGCTTGCAAGCTTGGGAATAGGTGGGGTACTCATCACACTACTATTCTGCTCCAGCTTTATTTATCTCGGAAAAAAGGCAGCAAAAATCAATTTTATGTGGACCTGCAATTTTTTTATATCCACACTACTGATGTTAATTATTTTGCAAATTAACCAAGGGCTTTTGCGAACCTATGTTTGGGTTCACGTGGCTCTAGCATTTGCCTATTTTGTAAAAACCATTCAATTGTCTGCTCAAGACCCTCTTGAAGTGGAATCTGCTTAAACGGTCCAAGTTTTTCAGTATGAAGAACTTTAGACAAGGCTCCCACATATTTGCTCGTATCAAATTGGATTTTCTTAAATGGATAATCAAGAGAGTCACAGATAATTTGTGCAAAACCACGAATCGAGTAATCAGCCCCTGCACCAACATTGAAAATCTCATTTTCAGCAGAGGTATTGATCATGACATTTACAAAATCAAACACATGAACCAGCTCTCGCCTTTGATGACCATCTCCCCATAAAATAACGGGTTCATTCTCAAATTTACCACGCATGATTTTTCGAATTAGATCAAAGATAAAATGCAATTGCCTTCCATCGGTATGATAGCCTGGACCATAAAGAGTTGATGGGATGAGGTAGAGATAGCGCATTCCATACTGTTTTTGTAAGGCACGCAAGCCAACTAAGAGCATCCTTTTTGTCATGCCATAAGTAAATAGGCTATCAATTGGCTCTCCTTGCAGATAGTTTTCCTCTTTGCAGGGAAAATCTGGTGCATAACTGCAGCTTGTTCCAATTGCAATAAGTTTTGCAAGGGGGTGCTCTTGTTGCCACCACTGCAAAACATTTGTATTAATTTGTTGATTGATGATCCACTGTTCACCTGGATGATAAAGACAAAAATCTCCTGCTTGAGTCCATGAAGCTAGATGGTAAATTTCATCAAAATGTTCTGTAAACTGACAAAGAGAGGCGCTCTTGGTAAGGTCACAATTTTTTGTGCTTACCTCAGTCACATCATCCCCACGCTCGCACAGTTTTTTGCACAGAAATCGACCAAGAAAACCGGAAGCGCCAGTAACGAGTATTTTCATAGATACTCATCCTAGCTCAAAATGAGAATTTCGGCCAGCGTGAAAGCTCTCGCGCTTGATCGATCGTAATCGACCCAATATTAGAAATATGGGGTTGATTACGATCGATCAATCCCGAGGCTTTGACGCGGCCCAAATTTCTCATTTTAAGCTAGGATGAGTATATCTATAGGAAAGTAGAACTCAACACCCTGCTCGATCAAATGTTGGTTGTTTTTTAAAATTTCTTTTTTAAAGTTCCACGCCAAAACATAATAAACATCAGGAGGAGCCTTAAGTTCATCTTCCATCCTAATTGGAAGATGTTGTCCTGGACTATAGAGTCCCTTTCGCAAGCTATTTTTTTCTACTAAGCAATCAAGATAGTTTTTCCCAATTCCAAAATAGTTAAGAAGCGTATTCCCTTTGACAGGAGCTCCCATTCCATAAATCGTTTTTCCTTCAGATTTTTTCAAATCCAAATAGGCAAGATTTTTTTGTTTGAGTATCTCGGCTCGTTTTGCCAAGTCAAGATATGCTTCATAGCTATTGCATCCAGAAGAATCCTCTTCCAGCTGCAATTTAATCAAACGATCTGATTTCTCACGCACCCCCCGATGTCCAACATAGGCAATCATTGAGCCCCCATGAATTGAGGTAAGATTCGCATCAAATAAAAAAAGATTGTGCTGATTGAGCAATGTCTCAAGAGTTTTCAAGGTGTAGTAGAGAAGGTGTTCATGGTAGATTTGATCAAAAGCACAATTCTCCATAATTGACTTCATATAGAGAAACTGAACAACGAAAACTCCCTCTTTTTTAAGAAGAAGCTTGATCGCGCTACAAACAGAGTGAAGTTCTTCTAGATGGAAAAAGACACCAGCTGCATTTATCACATCAAAACGTAGTGGAATGATTTTCGCTAAATCGAGATTGAAAAATGCATGAAGAGTTTTCACACTATTTTGATTAGCAATTTCTGCAATCCTCCTTGATGACTCAACACCAAGAACATCATATCCAAGTCTTTGAAAATGAGATAATTGCGTCCCATCATTGGAGCCAATATCTAGAACAGATTTAAGTTTTTGATTTTTAAGAAAACGTTCATCGACATCTTTGGCTATTTGCCAAAAATGATCTGACAAAGAACGTGTGACACCAGATAAATAGGTGTGATCAGAGAACATCACCTCTTTTTTCACAGTATGATTGAGTTGAGCTGTTGAACAATTATGGCAATAAAGGACATGAAGAGGGTAAAAAGGTTCTTTGCCAACTTCATTCTCTTTAAGAAAATGATTTCCCCAGGGTTGCTCATTGAGATCAATGGCAGAGGAGAGGTTTGTACTACCACAGACGCGACACTCTTGTTTCATGCCAATACGCTATCCAGTTTTGAGGTTTTCTTCAAGTTGTTTGGGTATATATACGCAAGACTAGATATTAATTTCTAATTCTTTATATAGTGACGACGGTTCATTTAGCTTTGGGTAGGAGGAGTATGAGAATTGGAATTAATGCAGATGGATTAACAAGTACTACTCCCTGTGGCGTAAATACATATTTAAAAAATATTCTCCCTATGTTCTGCCAACTAGATTGTAAAAATGAATTTTTGCTTTTTGCTCAGGATGTTGTGCATCTAGAAAGTCACTTAAAGCAAGAAATTGGAAGAAAGTGGGGCTCATTTTCCCGTATTGGTTTTTCTAGACTATTTAACAAGAATCGGTGTGACGTCGCTTTTATGCCAAAGGAGTCAGTGCCAATATTTATTAATAAACCTACAGTGATAACCGTTTATGATATTTTTTTGTTAAAAATGTATAAACAATTTAGAGGACAAATTAAATTTTCTGCAAAAATACACTATGAGCTTGCAAGACTTAGGGATTTTAAAAAGGCAACAAAATTATGTGCTATTTCGGAAAGCTGCAAGCAAGATTTGATAGAATTTTGTAATATTTCTCCCAAGAAGATTGAGGTGATACATTTAGCATATGACGCAGGTTGTTTTTTTCCAAGAAGTGATGAGGAGATTCTCGAAGTAAAGCAAAAGCATGGGGTAACGCAACCTTATTTCATCAATATTAGCAGTGGTTTTTGGGATCGTAAAAATTTGATGGGTCTTTTAGAATCATTTAAGATGATCCAGGAAGCTGGTTTTCCCCACCAATTGATTATAGCAGGAGGTATGGGGCCATCCTATCAAAAAATGCAGAAGTATGTTGATCAATACAATCTAAATGTAAAATTTCTTATTTCTGTCCCTGTTAAAGAATTAGCTAGTTTACTCAGTGGAGCAAAAGCTCTTGTCTTTCCTTCCTTTGATGAGGGCTTTGGTTTGCCTATTATTGAAGCAATGGCTTGTAATTGCCCTGTTATTACTTCAAATACATCAGCTATGCCAGAAGTCGCCGGTGGAGCGGCTCTTCTTGTGGACCCCTATCAATGCGAAGATATCTATGCAGCCATGAAAAGGGTTATAGAGGATATGCCGCTGGTCAATCAATTGAAAATTCGTGGGTTGAGTCGAGCAAAAGATTTTTCTTGGGTAGCAACGGCTAGACAAACGCTTGATGTAATCTATTCAGTGGGATAATAATAAATAGTGCGCGCTTTTTCAAAAAATAAATATATAGCGTTTTTAAGACTATTTAAATATGTAAGTTTTAAAAATAGCATTTTTTATTTAAAGCAAAAATTACTCGGAAATCATTTTGTTCCAATTACATTTAAAGACGGAACTCATAGAGAAGCGCTCACGGCGCAATTTTTGAATATCCTTCCATTTAGACTTAGTCGTCTTCCTGGACAAGAGGGCTTTTTTTTTTGGAAACTTCAAAATAGATTGTGGGTGGCCAATTACGAACAAATTTATGGATTATCAGAATATGTAAATGGTGAGATTCATAAAATGTATTCAGCCAGTTATGAAAATAGGATTGTTTTAGATATTGGCGGCTTTATTGGAGACACAGCACGATTTTTCATCGAAGAGGGAGCAAAAAAAGTCATTATTTTTGAGCCAGTAGGGAAAAATATCCAGGCTTTATCGATCAATTTAAAAGATCACGATGATAGTGTTGAGATTCATCAAAAAGCACTTAGCCATAGTGATAAAGAAGAGTATCTTTTTTCATGCTCACCGGAGGGAAGTAGCAACTTTGGTGTAGAAAAAGGTACGCATAAGATGATTTGTCAGGGAATCAAAATAGAGACCATTTTAGCGAAAAATCAGATTGATATTGCAAAAGTCGATTGTGAGGGTGGAGAAAAATATCTTCTAGATGCAGACAACAAAACATTACAAAAAGTAAATTATTGGATAATTGAAACACATGATATGGAGATATATAAAAATATAATTCATAAATTTTGCAAGTGTGGATTTGTCAAATTAAAACAGTTTTATGTTGCCCCGGGTGTTTATGTTATTCACTTTAGTAAAGAATTATGAAAAATGAATATATTCTGGAGAAAGTTTTTTCTGTTCACTTGAAAATTGTAGGTCCCAGAGTTGAGCATATTTTCCATTTTGTGTGAGCAACTCATCATGTGTTCCGTTTTCTTTGATTTGACCTTTGTCAAGAACATAAATTTGATCTGCATGCATCAACGTAGAGAGTCGGTGGGCAATAAGAATAATTGTTTTCTTCTTTCCGAATTGAGTTAAAGCTTCTTGAATATACGATTCTGAAAGTGAGTCCAAATGGCTTGTAGCTTCATCAAGAATTAGAATCCCAGGATCTCTAATTAGAGCGCGAGCAAGAGCTATGCGCTGTTTTTGCCCCCCAGATAATCGATGCCCGCGCTCACCAACAATCGTTTGTAGTCCCTGAGGAAGTGAGTAGATAAACTGGTCAATGTGAGCTTGTTGTACAACTTTTCTAACTTCTTCTTGAGTTGCAGTAGGTTTCCCTATAAGAATATTTGCCTCAATAGTGTTATTGAAGATCATTGAGTCTTGACTAACCACTCCAATGTTTTGGCGCCATGAATTTAAATCAATTTGATCAAGTCGAAATTCATCGAGCTGAATAGCTCCAGAATTCAGAGGATATAAACCTGATATTAGATCAATAAGGGTTGATTTGCCTGTTCCAGATTCACCAACAAGGCCAACTGTTGATCCTCGTGGGATACTCAAATTTATATTAGAAAGAACGGAGTCTTTAGAATTTTTATAGTTAAATGAGAGATTAGATAATTTGATAAATTCCGGAACACTAGCTATTATATGTTTATTTTCGGATTCGGAGATTGGAATACTTAGAAAGGATTTCATTTGATGAATATAACCAGATAGAGATTGAATTTCTAACAAGCTTTGGCAAGTGCCTGCAACTCTTCCTAGAAGTCTGTATATAATTCCAATATATCCTAAAATTAGCGGCACTGAATTTTGCTGATTTCCGATTAAAAAATAAGATAAAACAATAAATATCCCTAGTAAAATAACATTGATGGATTCACTTAAGTTTTTGGAAAACTCTTTCATATTATGAATTTTTATATAAATTTCAGTTCTTTTTATGTTCTGTTCATACAAATTTGCAAGGGCTGCTTTAGAAAAATTATATAAGAAAATTAAGCGAATTCCATTTAGGTATTGAACTCCTAGACTGCTGTATCTTTTGCAAACTTTAATTAACTCTGAGGAGTACTTGGATAAGTCACGAAAGATAACTTTATGCAGAGCTTGGTAAACGAGGTAGATCAATAGCAAAATAATAGTGATTTTAGAAGAAATATAAAAAAGACAAGAGATTGAGACTAAAAATAGCAAAAAGTCTGTAAAAAATTTGATAAAGTATTGATAGAACAATGAAGCAAAATTATAGGGAGCATTTGAAATATCAAGCAGATCTCCAACTTTAGATTGGTTGAGCGTGCTAAAAGGCATAGAAAAAATCTTCTTCCAAACAACATCTTGCAAGTGATCAATGCTCTGCTTTGCAAAAAAGATCAGAAGGGCCGCCCCTTTATAACAAAGAACGTTTCTTAAAACTTGTGTACTAATACCTAAAATAATATTTGTAAGGAAACCATGACTAAATATGCTGATTTTAAATGGAATAATTTGTCTGCTCAATTCTGAATTAATGGAGGCAAAGCCAGAGATAATAAATAAATAGGAAAAACCTTCCATTGAATTCCCTACAAGCATTAATAAACATGCTCCCCAAAAATAGCTGTACTTTTTGATGTTACAATATTTGCGGAGGAGAGAGAAGAATTCTCGTATGGTTCCAAATCCACCCATGTTGAGGAACTATTGCTGTTTATCTTTCTTTTTTGCAAGATGCTTTTATGCTTTTGGTTATCTCTCGTACTCCTGTACGAATTTCTTTTTTTGGAGGTGGGACTGATTATCCCTCCTATTATGTGAATCAAAAGGGAGCAGTACTTGGGACTACGATTGATCAGCACGTCTATATTAGCGTAAAAACATTTGAGAGCTCATTTTTTGATCACTCGATTCGTATTGCCTACTCAAAAACAGAGCTTGTACGAGCTATTGATGAAATTCAACATCCAAGTATTCGTGAAACATTGCGCTACCTTGGGAAAAAAAATAACCTAGACATTCACATCTTTTCTGATTTACCTGCGCGTACAGGGCTTGGTTCTTCTTCCTCATTTACAGTTGGTTTTTTGAATGCTCTTTATGCTTTGGAAGGGAAACAAATTTCAAAACAAGAGCTCGCCTGTCAATCATGTCATATTGAGCAAGATTTGATTCGAGAAAATGTTGGTTCACAAGATCAATTTCACGCTGCTTTTGGTGGATTTAATATTATTGAATTTTCGCCTTATGGAACAACGGTTCGCCCTGTTATTATTTCTAAAGAAAAGAAAGAGCTTCTTGAAAGTCAATTACTTGTCTTTTTTACAGGAATGACGCGCTACGCAAGTGAAGTTGTTGAAGAGCAAATCGATAAGACAAAGCAACATCTCAACGATGTGCATTTAGAAAAAATGTACAACTTAGTCTTTGAAGCAGAAAAAATTTTAATGAATTCCTCTTTAGAGGCAATGCCAAAAGAGTTTGGTCAGCTTCTTCATGAAAATTGGCTTTTAAAGAAACAGCTTTCAGATAAAATTTCTAATAAAAGTATTGATGAAGTTTATGATGCAGCTTATCGTGCAGGGGCTTATGGAGGAAAACTGCTTGGTGCAGGTAGTGGAGGCTTTTTTGCTATCATCGCTCCACCGAGTCGACATAAGGAAATTCGATCTGCACTTAAAGGGTTACAGGAAGTGAAATTCAAATTTGAAAATACAGGCAGCTCGATCATCTATACTCATCCAAGCTCAAAATGAGAATTTGGGCC
>CAMAUB010000006.1 GCA_945861315.1 Chlamydia trachomatis | reverse complement strand
TCAAAATGAGAATTTGGGCCGCGTCAAAGCCTCGGGCTTGAACGATCGTAAACAACCCCATATTTCTAATATTGGGTCGTTTACGATCGTTCAATCGCGAGAGCTTTCACGCTGGCCGAAATTCTCATTTTGAGCTTGGATGAGTATATCTACTATTTCAAAGACTATTATATGATGCTTAAAGAAGCTGGCTTCACTCGCATTGAATTTTATTGGGCAAATAGGAAAATTGATCCAAGAAAAACTCTTATCAGAGATTTAAACTGCAGTATACAAGGGAACTATCAACATTCAGTTTTGAGATGCCTTATTAAATATTTGATCCACTCCGCTATAAAAAAAATGTGCAAGAATAAAATGCTTGATAAATTGGTCATCAGGCCGCTTCTGAAGATTTCCCTACTCCAAGCCTCTTTTGTTGGACACGTCTCTTAAATTCAGACTATGATTGTTAGCTCCTTCTTTTTTTCAAAAAAATCTACATATTTACAATATATTAATATTATGTTATTCTTTCCACTTAACACCCACTAAACCAAGGATTTTTTTATGGCTAGTTCAGCAAATATCGAGCTTTCTAGAGGAGAAGCAAAATATCACAACCACCGTCAAGAAAATGCTTGTGCTAGTGGCTCACTTATCACAGCGCTTGTAATCGCCACAGTTACTATGGTTGGCCTTACTCTAGCAGTGCACTTTGGAGCCTTTGAAGTTAGTTCGGCAGGCCAAATAGGCTTCTACGTTGGAACGGGTGCTGCTGGCTTAGCTTTAATTGCTGCTATTTCCTCACGTTGCATCGGAGGTTTTAAACATCGAGTTCCTCATGAGCCTAGGATCTGGAGCACACTAACGACTACTTCCTCAGCACCAGATAGCATCAGAGATTCTACACTTCAAGATGGCCCTAATAACCTTCAAGATTATACCCTCGATCATGGTGATATGACTGTAAGAATTAAGTTAAAAGATGGTAGGGAAACTACTGTACCGTTCACAGATATAGGAGATGCCGAGGAGGACTATTTGTATGACTTCGACACGCACAGCTTAGTGTTTGAGCGTGAGTCCGGCCTTAGCCACGTGATTAGTCCACCACGTCCAGAGGCAGAGGCAGAGGCAGAGGCAGTGACGTATACCATTGAAACATCGCCTGGTCTTGACCGCCTATTTACAGATAAGGAGCATTTAGGCATTCCGAAGAGGAAGCCAGCAAGCTAAAATAGATGGTGGTAGAATACTCATAGGTTTATTTTGTAGTTAAAATTTTCCTATGATGAAAACTCTGTCTTAGCTGTTGCTTTTTTCTATGCGCTTGCTCGCCTAAGCGCAGCTCCAAGCTTTCGACCACCATTAATTCTTTCAGCTCTAGCCTCTCGCTCTTTGCGACCAATATCTTCAATCGCTACACGACTCGTTTCATGAAGTTTGCCATAGATCGCCCCAGCTGGATTTAGAGCTAATTCTGATGGCTTCCAGTGCTGGCAAAGCTGGTAAGTTGCAGCTCCCCAAATAATAAGAGCTAGAGGAGCTACAATCACTTGGGTCGATGTTGTCATAGCTTGGACAAGTCCACCCTTAAATGTCGTGAAAAGCAGAGCAGCTACGGCTCCTGTAAAACAGACCCACCCAACTACACCAAGGGCTGCATTGATCATTTTGGCCTGCTTTGGATTTGAATGACGCAGCGATTGGCTGATCGCAAAGCCTATACCAGCACCAATGAGACCTGTTCCAATAAGGAAGAGGGGCGCCGAACTGAAGTCTAATGAAAAGTTTCCTGGATTAAAACCACCACTACCAATAACCCCAGTCGTAGCAAGAGAAATAGTCAAAACCAGTAGCCCAAGCAAGACCATTCCAGAACAGACTACAGCCAGACGAATACGCCTTTGTTGCTCTGTTTTAGCACCGTCGATCCACTTAAAGGGCTTATCTGTGAAGGTCCCAGCCTTCTTACCCAAAGAGGACATGACTCCTGATAATGGATTTGCCATAGTAAATTAATCCTTATTTATACATTAATTATAAACTATTTATATTAATATTAAATAAAGATTTATTGAATTTAGTTTAAAGTTATTACGATTTTGTAATAAATTCTTTAGGTTTTGTTGTATGGGAGACTCTATAGACGTGGATAATAATGCTAACTGTGCATCCTGTCACAACAAGAGCCGTACCTTGCAGAAGGGTCATATGACAGGCTGAAACGGCCATAAAAGCGGCAATTCCGCTAAGGGCAAGCACACTAAAGCACCAAGCTTTGAGCCATTGTTTTGCATTCTGGGATTCCCCTTTCCAAAAATAATTATAGCCAGCAAGAATTGGTTGGACAACAACAGCCACTGCAGCAGTAATCGGAAGCAAAAATGGCTTGATAAAACCAAAGACAGCATTGACGCTAATCATGGTCATACGAGAAGAAAGAGGATGTTTTGTATACCATCTCTTTGCCGTTTCAGAACTCTGAACCCACGCCCCTACAGGATCCTGGCAGTTATTAGAACGGTCGAGAGCTTCAGCCCAAGTATTATTACAAGTCATAATGCCTCAGAATTATACACATGCCGGTTTTTCAAGAAAAGGAGATTCTAAAAATAATGGTTGCAAGAGGGGGAACTAAGAAAAAACATCCCTCTTTTTGGACCATAATGGTATCATTTTTTTGACCAGATCCACCATATTTTTCTTCGTCAGAGTTAAAAACTTCTTTAACCTCTTTGAGATTTGCAAGTTTTAGAAAATAGTTTTTATGAAGTGCTGGGGTAAAATTGTGTAGGCAGAGTAATTGGTCGTGGTCACTTTTGCGAAGATAGGAAATAATGCTGTTCTCTGCATCAGCGAAATCGACCCACTCAAAACCGGTAAAGTCAAAATCATGCTGCCATAAAGCTATCTCTTTCAGGTAGAAATGGTTGATCTCTTTGACAAGTGTTTGAATCCCTTGATGAATGGGATATTGGAGCAAAGGCCAATGGATCTGCTCCTTAACATGCCACTCATTCCATTGCCCAAGCTCTGCTCCCATAAAAAGTATTTTTTTACCAGGTTGACAAATTTGATAAGTCAATAGCAAACGGAGGTTAGCAAATTTTTGCCAATAGTCTCCAGGCATCTTGGCAAGTAAGCTCCCCTTTCCATGCACGACCTCATCATGCGAAAGAGGAAGAATAAACTTCTCACTAAAAGCGTAGAGTAAACCAAAGGTAAGATCTCGATGGTGGTGGGTGCGAAAAAGAGAATCTTTTTGAAAATAGCGAAGTGTATCATTCATCCACCCCATATTCCACTTATAGTCAAATCCAAGCCCATCAAAATCAACAGACCTTGTAACGCCATTAAATGAGGTTGACTCTTCTGCAATCATCATGACTGTTGGAAATGTTTTATGAACAATTGAGTTGAGATGTTTGATAAACTCAATCGCCTCTAAATTCTCTTTTCCTCCATAAGCATTGGGAACCCAATCAGAGCCGGTTCGTCCATAATCTAAATAGAGCATAGAAGCGACAGCATCAACACGCAATCCATCAATATGCATCTGATCAAACCAAAAAATGGCATTGGCAATAAGAAAGTTAGAAACTTCACGTCGCCCATAGTTAAAGATACAGGTATTCCAGTGAGGATGATACCCTTGGCGGGGATCGGCGTGTTCATATAGCGCTGTTCCATCAAAACGTGCTAGTGAAAAATCGTCTGTTGGAAAGTGAGCTGGAACCCAGTCTAGAATCACCCCAATCTCATTTTGATGAAGTGTATCAACTAGGTGCTGAAAATCGTGAGGTGAACCGTATCTTGCCGTAACAGCATAAAAACCTGATACCTGATACCCCCAAGATTCATCAAGTGGATGTTCAGCGATTGGAAGAAATTCAACATGCGTAAATCCCATCTGCTTGCAATAGGATACAAGCTGCGTAGCTAACTCTCGATAGTTGAGCACCTGACCATGTTTTTGCTTCCAAGAACCGAGATGAAGTTCATAAATATTCATTGGAGCTGGTGTGGAATGGCGCTTTGAGATCCACTGCTCATCCCTCCAAGTGTGATGCTGTAAAGAGGCAACTATAGAAGCCGTTTTTGGGCGAAGTTCACTTGCAAATGCATAAGGATCCGACTTTACACGCGTTTCACCTTGCTGTGTTTTAATCTCAAACTTATAGCGCTCTCCCTCTGTAAGACCTGGGATAAACAGCTCCCAAACCCCAGATTGTCCAACCGAGCGTAGAGGATTTACCCGTCCATCCCAATAGTTGAAATCAGCGACAAGCGAAACACGCACAGCAGATGGTGCCCAAAGGGTAAAGCAAACCCCTTTTATACCATTTTTTTCAAGAAGATGAGCTCCCATTTTTTCATAAAGCTTGTAATGAACGCCCTGATTAAACAGATGACTATCAATCTCTCCCCAAAAAGGAGTACACGCATAGGGATCGTTTGCTTTCATCCCATTTTGGTGGTAGATCAGATAGTCTTGCATCTGAATATCTGAATCAACGACAAGCTCAAAAAAACCACTTTCATGAATTCTATGTGCAGGATGCACCTTTCCCTTCACCTCCAAGAAAACCTCTTGTGCACCTGGGCGATAAAGACGAATCACCTGCTTCCCATCAAAAAAGGGATGAAGGCCTAAAAAATGGTGGGGATCCCAATGCTCTCCCATTAAAATGCGTTGCATCTGTGTGAGGAAATCGGGATCAGATTGTTGCAGATCTTTGACAAGCACGGTAAAACTACTTTTGGAAGTTATCCAATAGATAGTCCGTATTTGAATTAATTTCTAGTGATTCTGAGCAGAGATGAATTTCTCCAGGCTCTTTCATCGTATGGCGTAATCTAAACTGCTTTAGACCAGATGGAAACCGAATATGCACTCGACCCGACTTATTTGGAAAAAATGAAAGTGTTCTTAGCTGTTTTTTACTCCACTCAAAATTGAGCAGACCAAATGGGGTTTCAATATTTTTAAGCTTTCCAGCAAAAAGCTGCGGCGGACAGTTTGGAAGCAGAGCCAACTCATCCTCTTTTGCAGTAACAAAAAGAGAGCGAATCAATTTAGCTCCCTCTGTTAACAAATAAAGAGGATTTGTGTCACTGATACCTAAGGCAATTCCTTGATGCTCGTCATCCACAGCTCTTGGAACAAAAAGATCTGAAAAACCTGCCAAAAAAAGCTTATAAAAAGCTGGAATAATCAGCTCAGGACGATGCATATCAATTGCCTTTTTTATGTCGCCTAAAAGAGCGTACATCCCTACCTGATCTAAATCAGCTTGATCTACCACTTGTGGCAAGTCAAGTAAACTACCCAATCGAAACCAAATGGGAAAGAGCTCTTGAAAATCGGCCCGCTTCTTCATAGGCTCCCACTCTTGCTTTTTATGCATACCAAAATCGATGACTTCATGGACATAGGGTGGAGTTTTGGGATTTTTCGCGTCTACTACTTCTAAATTGGGGAGAATGTGAATGCGATAAAGATCAGAAAAAACTGTGATACAAACGCGTTCTAAATCTTGCATCACCGTGAAATTTTTTACAGGCCCTTCCACATCAAATTTGAGCTCTTTTCCGCCAAAGCGCACAAGCGTTGGATAAACTACTACCTTATGAGTAGTTGAGGGAATTAAAAGAGCTCTACCCGGTTGATGAGAAAAAGGCTTTAACATATCTCTCCTACAAGACCATCTGGGTGATTCTCTTTGATCACCACTTCAACAAGCTCATTGGGACGATAAGCAACTTTGACCGGAAGAAAATTGTCCGTATGTCCCCCTTCTCGATCTTCTGTTAAAACAACCATCTTCTGACCAATATAGTCTTGGCGTAGGTCAAAAGCAACTTCTTCTGCAGCACGCAGTAAGTGCTGCTTACGCTCTGCAATCACCTCTTGCGGCAACTGCGTATAAAGAGCAGCACGTGTGCGCTCTCTTGGACTATAGGGAAACATGTGCACCTTAGCAAAACGCACCTCTTGCATGACAGCAACAGTTTGTGCAAAATCTTCCTTCGTCTCTCCCGGAAAACCCACAATCAAATCAGTGGTAAAAGTGAAATGAGCAGAAGCATTTTTAAGACGTTGCACACTATCTAAAAACATTTGTCTTGTATACTTTCGATTCATCCGCTTGAGTACGGCATCAGAACCAGCCTGCAGCACAAGGTGCATCGATTGACAGGTTGTCTTTCCATTGACAATCACATCAAGCAGCTCGTCATCTACTTCATCTGGATCAATTGATGAGAGTCTTAAGCGCTTTAATCCCTCAACTTGATCAACCGCACGCATCAAGGGCGCTAACCCCTCTTCAAAATCGCCCACATTAATCCCTGTGATAACTACCTCTTTGTAACCGCTAGCTACAAGCCCCTCCACCTCTTTGATCACATCAACAATACGCCTTGACCTAGAGCGTCCTCTCACATAAGGGATAATACAATAGGTGCAAAATGAGTTACACCCATCTTGCACCTTTACAAATGCGCGTGTATGCGCCTCAAAATTTTTGATTGAAAATTCTGGTAGCTGCTCACCCGGAAAAATAACCTCTAAAAGGCGCTCTTTCTCCTTATTTGGAACAACATGCGAGACACCCCCAATCTTTTTTATAAGATCGGGGCGTCGCTGCGCCAAACATCCTGTAACCACAACCTGAGCTCCAGTATTTTGTCGAACAAGCTGCCTTACAGAGCGTTGGCTGCTGCTATCTGCAGCAGCTGTCACCGTACACGTATTGACGATACAGAGATCAGCAGCTTCCCCTTCTTTGGCCTCTAAATAGCCAAGAGCGAGAAGCTGATCACGATATGCCTGACTCTCATACTGATTGGTTCGACACCCTAATGTAGCGATTTTAAACTTTTTCACACTAAAAGAGTATCGCCTATAAAGAGATTAGCCTCAAGTTATTTGGGTACATGCTTTGTCTGACCAGGATGATCTTTTCGATAGTGTTGAAATGCACGGAAAGCAGAGTCTATCGTTGATGGACGTAGATGGCCCAATTCAATGACCCGCTTGTTTGATAAAACGAGGGCTAATTTATTGTTTAACAACTTGAGAGCTACCACATCAGACCAAGAAATGATCTCAGACTCGCTAATCTCAAGTGATTCATTTGTGATACGCATAATTACCACCCCACTTTAGTTCATTATACTACATATCATATTTAAATATCAAGTAATTATAAATTATGTATAACTAACGCGTTTTAATTTAATCTTGATTTTCGGGCAAAGGCAAGGGCTAATCTTTCGCGCGGACGTTCATCAAGGGGAAGATTTTTCAAAATAGGGGGTATACTGATGCAGAATTTTCAAAGGCACTTCAACGCGCATGACAACATCATTATCCTCATACTCTTCAAAAAGGACATTTCCTTCACGGTGTAGCAAGCCGACTAATGCATACTCACTTTGTGGAATACGGACGTTGATCTGCTTACGGCGAGACTCTATTTCCTTGATCATCATACTAGCTAGATCATCAAGTCCCTCTTTATTGCGTGCAGAAATGACCACATTTTTTGGATATTTGATCCGCATTTTGTTGATCTGCGCTTGGTTTTCACAAGCATCTGCCTTATTAAGAACGGTGATGATCCCCTCATGATCAGCTTTAAGCTCTTTCAAAATTTCATAGGTTGTCTGCGCATGCTCTTCTGCCTGAGGGTGAGAGACGTCTATGATGTGAAGAAGGAAATCATCGTTAAGCGCAGCTTCAAGCGTGCTTCTAAAGGCAGCAATCACTGTATGAGGCAGTTTTCGAATGAAACCAACAGTATCTGACAAGAGCACTTCTTGGTTATTGGGAAGAGTGAACTTTCGTGTTGTGGGGTCTAAGGTTGCAAAAAGCTTATCTTCAACAAAGACATCCGCATCGGTCAAAGCATTGAGTAGAGTGGATTTGCCCGCATTTGTATAGCCCACAATAGCAAAAGTTGGAATTCCGCTCTGCCTTCTTTGTTCAGTTTGCACACGCCGATTGCGCTGCACCTCTTTTAGCTCGGTATTGAGTTTTTGAAGTTTGTTTTTAAGCAAGCGACGGTCAATTTCAAGCTGCTTCTCACCCTCTCCCTTCAAGAATCCACCAGAGGCACGCTGACGAGAGAAGTGACTCCACAAACGCTTTAAGCGAGGAGCTTCATACTCTGTTTGAGCAAGTTCAATTTGCAGCTGCGCTTCTCTTGTTTGAGCTCTTTGTGCAAAGATCTCTAAGATCAGCTCGGTACGATCCATAACAGCTACTGTGAGCAGCTTTTCCAAATTGCGCTGTTGAGCGGGAGTGATCTCTTCATCGAAAATGACCAGATTAGCCCCTTTTAAAGTGAGCTGTGCGGCGAGCTCTTCGAGTTTTCCAGACTGTAAATAAGTTGCAGATTCAACCTTTCGAAGGTGACACATCATCCGCCCAACGACATCAACTCCAAAAGTGTCTGCTAAATTTGCCAACTCATCTAGATACTCATTACACATCTCTTGGTAAGCATTGCCACGATAGCATCCAACTAAAAATGCGCGCGTCTCTTCCCCATTTACATGATCAATTCCCATTTCCATCATCAAATTCCAGTTTTAGTCCATCATGGGCCAATTTAAACCCAGAAGGAAGTTTTGCATTCGTACGTTCATGATCAACCTCATGCCCAATATGGGTAAAATAGGTTCTTTTAGCCCCGACCCGCCTACCAAATGATACAGCTTCATCCAAAGAGAAGTGCATCTGCGATTCTTCCTCTTTAAGTGCACTGACAACCAATGTTTTCACTCCATTCAAATCATCATAAATCGAATCTGGGTACTTCTTGATGTCAGAGACATAAGCAAAGTTTCCAAAGCGATATCCATTCACTTTAGTCCCTCCCTGTTCATAACTGACATAGGAGAGAGGAATACCACAAAAACTCGTCTTACCATGATCATTTTCGAGCACTTGAAAGTGAAGCTGAGCTGCTAAACTTATTCCCCAGCTCTTTTCTTTAAAGAGATAATCGTAGCGTTTCTTTAAACTGTCAAGTGTTTCGATTGAAACAAGAATCGGCAAGATCAATTTGTGAAGCAAATAGTAGGTTCTTAGCTCATCTAAACCTCCAACGTGGTCAAAATGGGTATGAGAAAGCAAAACCCCATCGAGGTGATCGATCTTGTAAATCAGCGCTTGGGAGCGAAAATCAGGGCCAGTATCGATCACCAGGCGCTTACCTTTCACATCAATCAAAGCGGAGGGTCGCATTCGTTTATTATGTGGATCTTTTGATTTGCAAACCAAGCACTTACAGCCAATCATAGGAACACCAGCAGAGCCGCCTGTCCCCAAAAAAAGAAATGTCCCGCCTGCCATAAGCCTCCAGGTTAATGCAAAGGAAGGGTGAAAATAAAAGAGGAGCCTTTGCCTAATTCAGATTCAACCCAAATCTTCCCCCCATGATCGCTAATGATCATCTTGCAAATAGCAAGACCAAGACCAGTTCCACCAAAAAGTTTTGTTCCAACCTGAGAAAAGCTGATAAAAAGCTTGGAAATATCCTCAGGTGCAATGCCATAGCTTGTATCGTTCACTTCAATTTTTATTACTTGATCTACTTGAGAAGAGATAATTGTCACTTGTCCAAAAGTAGTAAATTTAATGGCATTATCGATTAAGTTCATGATAACTTCCAAGATGCGATTTTTATCACACTTCACATAAGGAAGATGCTTTGCAAGCCTTAACTCAAGTTGTAGTCCCTTTTCTTGGGCGATAAGATGAGCCATTTCAGCAGATTCTTTGATTAGCTCATTTAGATCACACTCTTCTTTAACATACTCCATTCTACCCGTTTCAAGCTGGCGAAAGTCTAAGATATCTTTGATAATTATCTGAAGGCGCTTTGCAGCCTTGTAAATCATTTTGAGAATGTTTTGCTGTTCAAGAGTGCACTCTCCAGCACTGCCCTCCAAAAGAATCTTAACACCTTCATGAATAGGAGCGATGGGTCCACGCAGTTCATGCGAAACGATTGCAAAGAAGTTTGCTCTCTCTTCTATAATTTCTTTTTCTATTTTAATCTCATAATTTAAGAGATTAATCTTAGTCATACAAATTTTTAATCGGCGCACCATCTGATCAACGGCTCTTGAAAGATAGCCCATCTCATCGTTTCTTTGTGTTCCAACTTTATAATCGAGATTTCCTTCTCCAATTAATATCATTCCATCTTGAAGTTTCTTAATAGGACCATATAATGATTTTGTCAAAAACAACACAACTAATACAACAATAATAAAAATAACTATTATAAATAAACCTAATAATCTATATAATTTATTAAGTGGAACTAGAACTTCGTCTAGGTCAACTTCAACTACAAGACCTAAATTCAAACGAGGAAGGTAATTCCAAGCAGCTAATACTTTGCGGCCTTGATAATCAGTACTCATCCCATGTCCTTGCTTGCCTTCAACAGCTAGTTGCATCGCCAGCGCTCTTTTTTCCCCAAATTTAACTAACAATTTAGAGTTGCTATCCGAAGAGTGTTGAGCTTTGTTGACAATGAGCACTCCATTTTTATACTTTTCTCCAATCAAGATTCTTCCTGTCGTTTTTAGACCTATATAATCGTTAAAAAGAGCATAGAGTTTGTCAGTAGAGATCTTCGCAATAAAAGCACCAATTAAACCTTGCTTCTGCTCTAAAACAGGAATAGACATAAAAACAGTGAGTTCATTAGCAGCTTCAGAATAGGTAAATGCGGAAAATGTTGGTTCCAGCAGAGTCATTGACCGTTGAAACACATTAGCAAGTTCAGCCTCGTGATGAATGTCTGAATCGAAATTATCAAGTAAGTTAGGAGGGTCTAGTAAAGAAAAAAGCACTTCTCCATTTTGTTTAATAAGATAGATATCTTCAAATCCAAAATTGTGAGCCATATAGATAAAATAGTCGGCAGAGTGTTCAGGATTTCCTTCAAAAGCCTTAATAGTCTGCTCCGAATTGGCAGTTGCCCGACCATCTATTTCTAGTGCATTAAAAAAGGCAGCTACCAGGCGCCCTTCAAGTTCTGTTACCAAAGTCAACTTAGCCCTTTCTATCTCGAGAGTATTTATATAAGTAGAATGGTAGACGAATAGTGAAAAAATCGAGATGGGAAAAAGTGAAAGACACAAAAAACAAATCAACAATTTTGGAAAGATTTTCATAATTGATTCTTCTTCCAAATAGAGTTGAGAAATAAAAGAAGCTTCACAGAATACATATCTCCATATGTGTATGTGTATTAAATCTTTGGAAGGGTAAAAATAAAAGAGGATCCCTTGCCTAATTCAGATTCAACCCAAATCTTTCCTCCATGATCTGAGATAATCAACTTACAGATAGCAAGACCGAGGCCAGTTCCACCTAAGTACTTCTGCTTTAGTTGAGAAAAACTGATAAATAGCTTATGAATATCAGATGCTGCAATGCCAAGTCCAGTATCGCAAACCTCAATGCGCGCAAAACCCTCTATTTCAGTGCATTTCACTCTAATTTGACCGTGGTCTGTAAATTTAATAGCATTATTCAATAAATTCGTCATGACCTGAATAATACGACCATAATCACATGCAACCATAATAGGTTGCTTGGCAAAGTCAAGTTCAAGCTGCAGCCCTTTCTCTTCAAGCATAATATGTACAAGTTTGCATGCCTCTTTTAAAAGATCATTAACATTATTTGGCTTAATCTCATACTTCATCTTACCCACTTCAAGTTTTCCATAGTCTAAGATATCATTGATAATAACGAGAAGATGGTGGCTACTATGTTGAGCTGCAGTTAGTAGTTTTATCTGATCCTTATTTAACGCACCCACTTTTTCCTGCAAAACAATTTCAATACATCCATTAATTGGACCAATTGGCCCACGCAATTCATGAGAAGCAATGGCAAAAAAATGAGCTTTTAATGCCTCAGCTTTTTCCCTTCTTTCAACCTCAAGATTCAAACGCTCAACAGAAATAACTGATGTTCTTAAACTCTCAATAGTTTGATCAAACGCCCTTGAGAGGTAGCCAATCTCATCTTTTGTATTAGTACCGACTCGATGCTCTAAATCCCCGTCTCCTATAATTTTAATTCCATTACGTAGTTTTTCAATAGGCTTTGAGATAGAACGGGCTAGATAAATAACAACCAATACAACAATGATGATGATTAAAAGCATAAAAATTGTGATTAATTTAAATAGCACCCTCACTGTAGCTAGAGCTTCTTTAAGGTCTATTTTAATGACAATACCAAGCTGTAGGTAGGAAAAATAGTCCCACACAGCTAAGACTTTCTCTCCACGATAATCAACAACAATTCCACTGCCAGAGAAGCCCACAACAGCCTTTTGCATTGGAATTGCAATTGGCGAACCAAATTCTACTTTGAAATTAAATTCACTCCTTGACAGATGTCGAATATGATTAATAAAGAGGGCCTTTCCCTTATCCACTTTTCCAACTAAAATTTCACCCGACTGTCTTAATCCTGTATAATCTTCAAAAAGGTGGTAGATTTGTTCTGCAGGGATTTGAATCGCAAAAACACCTATTAAATGCCCATCAACAATGACTGGAACAGCAATAAATGCTGCTGGCTTTTTGATTGGATCAAAATAAGAAAACTGGGAAAAAACTGGCTTTAGCTGAGCCTCTACTTCGTGAAATGACTTAGTTAATTCTGAAAACTGGTAGATACCAGAGTTGAGATTTGATCTGGCTTCAATACTATTTTCCAGCGAAAAAAGTATCTCCCCATCTTTTTTTATTAAATAGAGATCGCTTAGGCCATATTGCAAAGCTACATAATTCAAATAAGCGCGTTGCGCTTCTGGCTCTTTCTCAAATCCTGCTAGGACGTTATTTGAATGAGCAACTGTTAAGGCAGTTTTTTCTAACTCATCAAAAAAAGTGGAGGCTTTTTTAATTTTATCTTTAGCTATCAAAATCAAAAAGCTCTTCTGCTCTTGTAATACATCATTGTAGACAACATAATAAATCACTATCGAGAATATAATAATTGGTATTAAAGAAAAAGTCAGAAAGAAGGTCAAAAGCTTTGGAAAAATCTTCATTGTTATATCATTGGGTAGCGTGTATGCTTCAAGTGAAACTGGATAGTGGCCTGATTCATTATAATTTTGGACTATAACTAAAATAAATTATTATACCAAATATGAAAGTTGCAATATTAGGTGCTGGATTTGGAGGTCTCGCTGCAGGGTGGTTCCTAACTCACTATACAACTGGGAAGGCTCGGATTGATTTTTTTGATCCTAACCCACTAGGTGTTGGCGCCTCGCGCATTGCACTTGGTATGGTCAATCCTTATATGGGAAAGATCGCAAAGCGCAATTTTGGTACAACGCGCGCACTTCGAGAACTTCATCGTTTAATATCTGCATCCACAAAAGAAATGAATGGACCTCTTGTTTCATCTAACGGTATACTTCGCCCGGCGATAACAGATGAGATAATTGCCGCCTTCAAAGAGCGTGCTAATGAATATGATGATCTTGAGTGGCTCGATAAGAAAAGTGCTCTTGAGCTTATTCCTGAAATGACTCTCCCAGGTCACGGTGGAGCACTCTATGTTAAGGGAGGCATCACCGTTAATATTGAAAAATATATCGAAGGGCTTTGGTTAGCTTGCGTGCGTCATGCAGCCAAATTTACAAGATTAACTGTCTTGAAAAAAGATCAGCTAGCTCCCTATGACCGCGTTTTAATTGCTTTAGGTGCCAATGCCCTTGATTTTGAGGTGCTCAAAACTCTTCCAATGACACGCGTTAAGGGACAAATCATCCAACTTGAGTGGCCAAAAGGGGTCGCTCCTCTAAAAATGAATCTTTCTGGCGAAGGTCAAATCATTATGTCTCAAGATTACGAGAGTTGTTTTGTTGGTTCTACCTATGAACATGACTTTACAGACAGCCGTGCGCATCCAGAAGAAGCGCGCCGGCAAATCTTGGCGAAAATTCACCCTTTCTACCCCGCACTTGAGAATGCTAAAATGATTGCCTGCCGAGCGCGCATGCGCGCTAGCTCCAAGAGCCGCCTACCCATTATTGGACAGCTCAACGAGAAGGTTTGGTATATCACAGGTCTTGGTTCAAAGGGATTTTTCTACCACGGCTGGGCTGGAAAAATGGCTGCACAGGCGATGATCATGAATGATATTAGATATATTCATCCTGACTTTCTCTGCCAGCTGCCAGCCACAGTGCAGACTCAAGCGCAAAATTGAAAAAAAAGTTGATCATAGGTGTCAAGATCGCTAGAAAAGGGATCATGATGAAAAATGACTGCAACACCTTTTCCAAAGAGCCCACCTCTAAAGATTCAATCACGAAAGTCAATGTTGCGGCAAACGTGAGTATCTTAAAGACAATCCAGACAGGAACCAAGTCGATTAAGAAAAAGAACAGAATAAAAAAAGGCTCTGCCTTCAATTTTTGAAAAAGGGTGCGCCTTGAAATCTGTTTATCAAGAGCTAGATGTGGACAGACATAGAAGCACAAAAAAAGTGCCGCCACAACTAGCAGAATTGATCCAAGGTTGAATATAAAGGGGGCAAAAGAGAAGATAACAGCTAACACTGTTCCAAAAATAGGAATGGCTTTTAAGAGCAAAAAGAGTCCCGATAATATCCAGAATAAAAGATAGAGCAGTAAAAAGGGCATAGCCAAATAAGAGATGCGTAACATCAATTCCCACGACTCCATTAATATGCTGATAATCTCTGGTTTTTCCCCCTCTTGTTGCCGAACGTATAGGCGTACTAAAATCACTTCTGCAGCTAGAACAAATCCAAGAGCTATGAACAGGGGGAAAAAGTCCAAACTCGTCTTCCACCACCCATCAGCAAATAGAGCCAAACTTCTAAAAAATAAGACAAAAACTCCGGCAATACAGAGCATTAAAAATAAAAAAATGAACTTCTTTTTTTCAAATGAATGAGACAAAGCTCGATTAAACATTTTGGAAATATCATACAAAGTCATGACTCAAAGCATCAGATAAATCAAGATTTAATTCAAGCTTTGTAGAAATACTTGGGACGAACAATCGGCGTCCCTTTTCCATCTCTAGCATAGCACCTCTCATAAACAATTTGAATCGCTATACCAACAACACGAGAGATTCCAAACAAAACTGTATAATATTCAGGATATGGAAAACCTGCTGCTGTAAGAACAGAGCCTGAAATCGCATCCACATTGGTATAGGGATCTGAAACTTTTGGATTCTCCTTCAATACAACAGAACCTGCTGTACGCAATTGAAGAGCCATTTTAATAAGAGGGTGAGTTGGAAACTCTTTTTCAGCTAGCTCATAAAAAAGAGTAGCTCTTGGATCTTCAACACGCAATACAGCGTGTCCAAAACCGTAAATCAACTCCTTATTAAGCAGCTTGGTGCGAATGGTTTTTTCTACCTCTTCTTCAGTAGCATTAGGGCCAAGTATTCTAGACATCTCCTCAACAAATTTGAGACACTCCTGGTTGGCGCGTCCATGTCTTGGACCAGCTAGCGCATTCATAGCAGCAGCAATTGAACCATACATATCCTCAAGACCAGAGGCAACAGCTTTACCCACAAAAGTTGATAAGTTACCCCCTCCATGGTCCAAGTGCAAAATATTGAAGAGCTTCATCACTTTTAAAAGCACTTCAGACTGAGTGACCTTCAACATCTGAGTGAAGTTTTTCATATAGCCTAATTCTGGCTTTGACTTCGGATTTTTTCCAAAACCAGCATGATGATTGATAACCGCCGCACCAAGTGCTGGAATTTTAGCGATGATGTTGAGACAATCTTCTTGCCAATCGTTTTTTAGCTCGTACATTCCAAGAATCAAGATAGCAGCAGAAAACAATGCCATGGGGTGACCTAGCTTTGGAAGTTTAGCGATATGTTTAAGAACATCGCTACTCAGTTCAGCTCGTTTTTGTAAATGCTCAGAAAAAGAGCTTAACTCACTTACAGAAGGCTCTTTACCATGATAAAGAAGATAAATCGCCTTTTCAGAAGACCAGTGAGTAATAGAAGAGACTGGGATACCACAATAAAAAAGGCCCTTTTCTGGATCAACAGATGATGTTGTGCAGTAACCAACAGGTATGCCTCGCAGCCCTGTCTCCAGGTGCTCCTTAGTTATTTGAAATAGCGGTTCTTCCATACTTAAATCAATTTTTGTTTCTTACAGCACTCTCTTTCTGTAATTAGTTCATTTTGAGTTACTAATATCTTCTCTTTAATAAAGAAATCCCATTGCAGATCTGGGACAATTTCATACCGCCCCTCCCCTTTACTTCTGCAAGGAAAACCAAAAATCAGATCCTTTTCAATTCCATAAGAGTTTTGATCGGAGCAAACTGCGGAAGAAAACCACTCCCCTTGTGGAGTTGGAAACCAAAGAGAGCTAATTGCGTCAATAGCTGCACGTCCTGCTGATGCAGCTGATGAACGACCAAGCTTATCAATAATGACCGCTCCCCTTTTTTGAATCAGCTCAAAAAAAGGACCTCGAAGCCACTCTATATCTGTAATGTTCTCTGCAATTGGCTTCCTATTAATTAATACATGCGTAAAATCAGGAACTTGTGTCGCCGAATGGTTTCCCCAAATGGTCATGCGACTCACCTCTCTAGGAGAGACCCCCGCTCTTTTGGCAATCTGTGCGGTGGCTCTATTTTGGTCAAGCCTGAGCATGGCATGGAAATTTTCTCGCTTCAAATCTGGGGCATAAGACATTGCAACTAATGCATTTGTATTACATGGATTTCCAACAACTAGCACGTGTGCAGTACGCTTAGCTCGCTTATTAAGCGCCTTTCCTTGGTCAACAAAGATCTTGCCATTAGCAACTAGAAGATCTCCTCGCTCCATTCCTGGGCCCCGCGGCGAAGAACCGATAAGAAGCGCAAAATCAATCCCATCAAACATCCTATTTAGATCCGAGCTAAAATGCACTTGCTGAAGTAAATAAGAGCAACAGTCATCCAGCTCCATCGCAATGCCTTCCATAATCTTTTCAGTACCAGGAAGATCACACATATTGAGAATAATAGGCTGATCCTCACCAAACGCATAACCACTGGCTAAACGAAAGATCGCCTGATAAGCAAGTTGACCTGAAGCACCTGTAACGACAATTTTTATTGGACTTTTCACTCCTTGAGTGTAACAAGTAAAGAATAACGTAACAATTAAAATTTGTATTATTAGTTATTTTTTATATATTATGTAATTATGAAACATATTTCAGAAATAACTATTCAATTAAAAGAAAATGAAGAGAAAGTATCACTCCACCAGCCTTTTAATCAAAAAAAGCGGCTGGAAAATAAAGATCTACCCGCTCAAACTTCTCTTTCCACTCACATTGTCGCATTTATCTACAAACACTTCCCTATTTTCACTTCTAAAAGTCGCTTATCAAGAGAAGCTAAACTTAAGACTGTTCTAGCTTTTCTTTTTAGGCAAGAAAAAATCCGCAGCTATCTGCTAGATCATCAAAAAAGAAGAGAGCAGTTCCTCCAGCTGATCAAAGAGATTGCATTTGAGATGCATGCAAGCTTACCACGCCTTTCAGAGGCCCCATCTTCTGAGGAGATTGCAACAACCCTAACAACACTCAAGAATGGAATCTCTTTATTAAAAAATGACAAAGAGTACTACCTTCAAAAAGCTATTATTTCTAAAGAAGAGCAAAACAGCATCCTTTATAGCCTTCTCTCCCGCATTGAAAGAGAACCTATAGAATCCACACTAGAAGCCATTCACTCCAATGGAGTTGACACCATCAGCCTCATAACCAAGTATATGAAATACAAAATTTATGGCATTCAAGAGAGCGGAAGAGTTCTCTATGATTGCACTGAAGATCAAACCACATCGAGTATTCGCACAAAAGAAAATATTCGCCAAGGAGAGAAAGGAGCTATCAATCAACGTTTTGTCTACTCCCTTTCAGATAAGAGGAAGATTGGCTTTTATTCAGGAGAACTCACCACCCACTTCAACGTACTCGAACAAATCTTGATGATCGTTGGTAAGACCAATCAAGAGATAGAACTATACCCAAACAACTTGAAAAATCGGGATTCTTCAAGTTGTTTGGGTATAACTAACACACAGACAATTGACAAAGAGAAGCGCATTATTTTTACCTCACTTTTCTCTTGGAATGAACTTGATCTTATTTCAAAACAGCGCAAAGCTATAAACTCACTTAAAGGAAAAACACTTAGGATAGGCTCACAAAGCTACAAACTGAACCTTCTTTACTATAACATTCCTTTCTCAGGCTGGAATCGCCTTCCCACACCAGCTGAAACAGGTGCTGTG
>CAMAUB010000005.1 GCA_945861315.1 Chlamydia trachomatis | reverse complement strand
TGTTTGCACCTCAATTGGATTGAGTGCAACTCCTTGGTAAAAACGTTCAGGAGCTGAGCAGACTTCTTCTGAATCTGCCACTACAGTGACTATCCGCTGGACTCTTAGGCTAAGATTACCAGCGGCTTTTTCGTCTGGTGAAGTGGCAGGATTCATTTTTTCTGCTTTTGGTCCTTCAGGTGGGTGATAGGTAAGAGCTAAATTTCCATTTTCTCGAACGCAAATCGTGCCAGGTACCACCTGTATCACAAGATCTTCATGCGAGCGAGCTGCTGGAATATCTTGAGTTGTTTCAAGTGATTGGATTCCAAGAAAGAGTGCTTCACCCATCGCATGAAGAGCTATCTTATATTTTCCTATTTCATCAAGAGTAAGGCCATCCTCATCCTCATTAACACATCTTAAAAATTTGGAGAAATCATCCCTTCCACGAACATTTTCAGGAATAGGAATTTCTACTCTTCTTGTCTCGCCGTTTCTATTGCTTACAAGAATAACAACTTTACCATCTGCAAGAGACGTTGGTTCAAATTGTTGCCTTAGGCCTGATGGTATTGCTCGAAACTCTTTTGGAATGGCTCTACTCGCATGAACACCCTCTTGGGGAGTAGGTGACATAAATGTTAGCGCATGCCCTATGATTTGCGTATTGTCTAGAAATTTTCTCGTAAAAATATCTTTTATAATTCCCGGAATAATAAAGTGGTCCAGGTCTCCTGTAGTTGTTTGGGCTAGGATAAGAAGAGGTTCTTGTTTTTCTATAACATCTTCAAGATCCTTCCTTACGTTTTCATCTTGTGTTGTGGCCATACCGGGCAATTTGCTCTCTACTAGTGTCAAATATTCATCGAATTGAATTGCTAGTTTAGATTCGCTTCCAGCAAAAAGAGTTTTCGCAACCTCTTTTTTTTCAGCCTCATTTAGGTGAGGATAGCTTTTTGCAAGATAGCTCATCGCTCTAGTTGCAGCAACAAATTGGAGTGGATTAATCAACGTTCTACTTCTTATGATGTGGCCAACAAATTTAAAGGGAATAAAAAAAATCTTAGCGAAAGTGACTAGGCCAGAGCCAATTGTGCTAAACCAGCCGCCGCCACTCTCTACCTGTCTTGCCATACGAGATTCACGAAGTGTAGCTCGCTCGCTAGTTGAGTAGATCTCAGGCTTTAAAGATCCTGTGTCCGGGGGGATGGAACTTGCCATCGTTTTTCTCCATTGGAAAGGTTGCTAGAGGAGTAAACTCCTCCCATTTAGACATATAGTTCGTCCATTGCTGGGCAATGGAGTAGATTCTGTGCAGCCACTCCCAGTTCTCCTGGGGGCTTGTGCCGGGTGTTGTTGTTGTTGCTAGGGAAATAATGGACCCTGCTTCGTCAAAAAAAAGAGAGCAACCACCTGTATTAACACCCATAAAGTTGCTGCTGGTAAGCTCTTTGAGATGTGATTCTGGGATGGGGCCTGTAAGCATTCCAAGTTCTAGGCTGATGTTGAAAGAGCCGAATTGCTTACCGGGTCTGAGTAAGACGTGATTATCATCGAGCATTAGCTCGATGAGCCCCTCTTCGATGTCTTCCTCTGCAGCCTCAGACTTGAGCTTTTCACCGAAATAATTAACAATCTCTTTAAAACTGTAATTAGTCATACTATATTCATAGTATCACAATTTATTTTGTATAATAAATAGTTTTTTAATATTTTAAAGATATTTGCTTTTTAAGACCAAATAGCTTGAAGTGGAAGAGCTATTAGATCTGGTTTAAGATATTGAATCTCATCACCTAAATACAGAATAACTCCTCGCTTGAAATAAGAATTGGAGAGTTTTTTTAAGTGGTTTAGTCCTTTCAAGTCATCTGAACGGATCTTTGAGGCGCATTTTACTTCAATACCCACAATAGAACCATCTGGCTTTTCAAAGACAAAATCAACCTCATGGTCTCCATCTCGGAAGTGGTAGATTTCACAAGTTGTTGAAGACCAGGTTTTTTGCTTTAAGAGTTCTAAGAAAGTGAAATTTTCTACGAATTGTCCAAAGAGGTAAGGGTCATTTTGTAGACGTTGTTGATCGACTTCTAATAAGAGTGCCATCACCGCGGTATCGCAGACATGAACTTTCGGAGACTTTATCAAACGTTTTCCAAGATTGGTAAACCAAGCTGGGAGAAGGTGGATAAAAAATAAAATTTCCAAAAGTGTTAGGTACCGGTTAAGTGTCATATTGACTATTCCAAGGGTTCGAGAGAGGTCTGAAATATTAAGCAGATTAGCTGAACGAGTTGCGATGAGCCGAAAGAGGCGTGGAAATTCTCGCAACCCTTCTATATTTGAAATGTCTCTTATGTCTTTTTGCATCATTGTCTGGAGGTAAGAATTGATCCAGCGTTTAATGTCGGCTGGGTTATCAAAACTGTTTATTGGAGGGAAGCTGCCTTTAAGAAGAATTTCGTATAGTGCTTTGCGCTCCAATTTAGGGATTTTTGGGAAATTGGGAGTTATTGAGAAAATTTGAGTGATAAACTGCTCTTTGTGACGTTGTATCTCTCCTTGGGAAAAGGGATACATGGTTACAATACCCATGCGCCCTGCTAGAGAGTCTCCCAGTTTTGGAAGGAGGAGGGGGTTGGCAGAGCCAGTGAGTAGGTACCTGCCTGGAATGCGGTTTTGGTCGACATCTCGTTTGATTGAAAGAAATATTTCGGGAACTCTTTGAACTTCATCGATAACAACAGGCTTTGGAAGAGAGCTGAGCCAGGAAGAGGGGTCATCCTGGGCAAGAGAAAGCGTTACCTCGTCGTCAAAAGTGACATATGTCCAACCATTGCTTTGCATGATTGACTCGACTAGGGTCGTTTTACCCGTTTGTCTAGCCCCTAAAACTAGAGTGACGGGCATAATTTTTAACAGAGCAAGGACCTCATCCTTAATGTGACGTTCGAAGCGCATGTTTCAGATCTTAACAGTTGCTGTTAAATATTGCAACAGTGAGTTCTTGGTTATTAATAAGAAACTCTAACAGTTATTACTATCACAGCTCATCGGTAGCACGTAAAAACCAATTTTATTTTATTAAAAGATTTTTTGAATTTGTCAACATTTGACCGAAAAGCTGGTTATGATATAGTTTTTAGCTTATGACAAAATATTGTGAAAAGATTTATCAGACCCAGAGATGGAAGAGTCGTGAGGTCATGGTTGGCAATGTCGGAGTTGGAGGGGATAATCCAGTTCGAATCCAATCAATGACAACATCAAATACACGTGATGTGGATGCGACAGTCGAGCAGATTATTCGCCTCGCTGATGCGGGATGCGAAATTGCACGGGTTACTGTTCAGGGGATGAAAGAGGCTGATGCGTGTGAAGGAATTAAGAATCAGTTGATTGCAAAGGGGTATACAATCCCTCTTGTGGCTGATATTCATTTTTATCCTCCAGCTGCGATGAGGGTTGTTGATTTTGCTGATAAGGTGCGGATTAATCCGGGTAATTTTGTCGATCGACGCGCAAGCTTTAAAGTGCTTGAGTATGATGATGCAAGTTATGCCGCTGAGCTTGAACGGTTGGAAGAGAAGTTTGCCCCGCTTGTTGAAAAGTGCAAGCGTCTTGGGCGTTCAATGCGTATTGGAACCAACCACGGTTCGTTATCTGATCGGGTGATGAATCGCTATGGGGATACTGCTTTTGGGATGGTGGAATCGGCTCTTGAGTTTACGCGGGTTTGTCGCATGCTTGATTTTCATAATCTTATCTATTCAATGAAGGCAAGTAATACACAGGTGATGATTCAGGCTTACAGGTTGCTTGTTGCGAAGATGATAGAGCTTGGGTGGAACTATCCTCTTCATTTGGGTGTGACAGAGGCTGGAGAGGGAGAAGATGGACGTGTGAAGTCGGCAATTGGGATTGGCTCGCTTCTTCTAGATGGGATAGGGGATACTATTCGAGTCTCTTTGACAGAGGATCCTTGGTATGAGATTGATCCATGTCAACGTCTTGTTGCTTTTGCAAAGAGTTATATTGGTAAAGGTGTCGCTTGCTTTGAAGAGACAACGCGTAGGATTGATGTGATGCAGAAGCGAGTTGTCAACTTGCCAAAGCAGCTACATCGTGATGGTTCTGTCATTTTGCCTGTTTCTTATGATGAGATTGAGTCTGCTAGTTTCTTTGCAGATCTTGGCTGTAAAATGGAGCTTGGGCGACCTGTTGCTCAACCTGGTAGCGTTGATGGTGTGATTGCAACAATTGAACATCCTAAGCTTGAGAAATTAAAGGCGGCAGGCATTGCTGTTATTTCAGATCCCTATATGGTGCGTGAGCCAAATGAGGCGATTATCGTTGACAAGCCTGCTGTGATCTATTTTGAGGCTTGTGGGATCCACTCGGTGCGCTACTTCTTGGATTGGTTGAAAAAGAAAGAGCTAGCAATCCCTGTGCTATTGAGGTTTACCTATCAAGGATCTAGTAGCGACTGTATTATTCATGCAGCAGCAGAGCTTGGTTCACTATTGTGTGATGGGCTTGCAGAGGGCATTTCTCTTGTAGCTAATTTGCCGCTAGCGGAGCGTCGCTCGCTTTGTTTTGCAATTTTGCAAGGGGCAAGGATGCGCTCATCTAAAACAGAATTTATTTCCTGCCCATCTTGTGGGCGTACTCTTTTTGATCTTCAGACTGTGGCAGCTAGGATTCGTTTGAGGACAAATCATTTACCTGGCGTGAAAATTGCTATTATGGGATGTATAGTAAATGGACCTGGTGAAATGGCTGATGCTGACTTTGGGTATGTTGGTTCAAAGCCGGGTAAAATCGATCTCTATGTGGGTAAGATATGTGTAGAGAAAAACATTGATATGGCAGAGGCTGATAGCCGCCTTATCTCGTTGATCAAGGCACATGGCCGCTGGGTCGAACCTGAAGAGAAAAATGATGAGATGGGGGAAATAAATGGTACTGCTCAAAAAGGAAAAGTTGATCACAACAGGTCAGAGCTTTTTAATGTTTCTGGATCTAGCGCAGAAAAATAAAATTCTCAAAAATAATGACGCTAAAAAGCCACACAAAGAAGTTGTAGCAATCTTGCAAAAAGTGGCTTCAAATGATGAAACTCCAGTTGTGGCTGTTGACACAATCAATGCTCAAATCAAAGCGACAAATGAAACGATGCATCAGTTGATGTATCCAAGCATAATGCTTCGAACTCCGCTTGATTTCTTAAGAAATGAGGTGGTTGCGTTTGAGATGTTTTTGAATATGGCTATGAATGCGAAGCTTATTTCTTTTCAAAATGAGACAGAGCTTTTTAACAAAGCAATTGCCATTTGGGAAGATATTGGACACATCAAGCAGTCTTTATCGCTTACAGCTTTTAGTAATCTTGTGAAACAGGCAAACGCGCTTCTTCCCCCAGTGCAACACTATCCAGTGCCAAACCCAGATGATTTCCCTTATGTAGCGCCAGAAGATGATAAAGAAGCTGTAGCTCCTTATGTCGAGAGAATAAAAGCAGCCCCTCCAGGAACTCTAAAAGAGTGAGTTTCAGCGATTGAGAAAGTTCTTTTTCTGTACTTCGGCTTGAAGTGGTAATATTTTCTGCTTTTCACCTTTCTTCTTTAGAGTCAAAAATGCGGTGTATCCTAATGCAGTGGCAATACTGGCTAAGGTTGAAAGAGTAAGATTTTCTTTTTTCCCAGAGCGAAGAGCTTGGATAACTGTAGGAGAAACTCCAGCGGCTTTAGCCAATTGACGTACGGAGACGTGGTCTTCTTCCATTAAAGCTAAGATGAGTTCTGAAAGTAACAATTCTCTATGTTCTTCTTCAAAAAGTTTCTTTTGTTTTGGATTTTCTAGAAATCTTTGAACAGTTGTTTTTGATTTAATTTTTTTAGCCATAATATGTACCTTCTTGGAATCTTGCTTCGAAATCTTCTTTATACTTCAAAGCCTTTTCTTTTTCTTGCTTTGGTAATTTATTCTGTTTTTTTGTAAAGGCATTAGTTACAATGATTTTCTTTCCTTTAAAAAAGAAGCAGAGAAAACGATTTGGTTGAGGTTTAAATGCATAAATTGCATCATCTTCATATCGAAACTTAGTCGTATCATGAATTTTCCCAAAATCTCCCATCACTACAAAAAGATGTAAAACTTTCCGTTTTTGCTCATTTGGCAGACTATTAAAATAGTCTAGGGCTTGACTTTTCCCCTTACTATTGTAATACCATTCAAGAGTATGCTCAATCCCAACGTGGATAATCCGCTCTATGCCCATTGTTTTTCTCGGTCGATCCATTTTCCATAATTGTACCATAAAAATGGTACGAATTGCAAGAATTTTTTAAGATGATTTCCCTTGAACTCTAAGAGCCTGTTCAAAATCTTTTGAATGAGGTATAAAGCTATCTCTTGATAAACTTTCAGGAGGCATTATGAGTCGCTTTTACCCTAGCGATATCAGTCGAGAGCAATTTGATACAATCAAACCTATACTTGAATCTGCGCGTAAAAAAACTCGCCCTAGACGTATTGATTTATATGATATTTTTTGTGGAGTACTATTACTTTAAAAAGATTTTGAACAGGTTCTAAGAGAGTGAGTTTCAGCTGTCATCTAAGACTCGTTTTAAAGGTTTGCCTTCGTCTAGGCCTTTTACGTATAGGGCGCTCATAAAATTTTTCTCGTTGATCATCAGGAAGAAAAGTGTATGCTTTGATTAACAATCGCTTGAGTTCTTTCAAAAAAGGGTAGCGGGGGTTAAATCGATAGAGACGTGTTCTTCCCTTTAGCTGAGCAGCAATGAGCCCACCTGCTTCGAGTCTATCGAGAGCCTTTTGAATGCTGTAGAGGGGTGTTTCAAGAGTTTTTGAAAGCTCTAGTCCATATCCCTCTTCATTCTTAAGGAGATAAAATAAAATCTTCTCTATTACTGGATTTCCAAAAAGCTTCTCTAACATCTATCCACCTTTTTAGTGATATTACCAAGAAAGTTGGTTATATTACCAACTTTTTTGGTAATAGAATTATTAGAGTAAAAAAAATACACAGGTGATGTGGACGTTTGGCGTGCATTTTAAGTCTTTATGAATCAAAGAGAAAAATATTGACGGACGCAGAGCAATGTCTCAAGCATCTCCTCATCGAAGCACCAATATGAAACGTCATCTAAGTGTGAGAAATGTGGGCTAGTCCTATATCCTGGGAGTTGCTAGACTACGATTTTAATTTAGGAGATGCACATGACATTGCTTGAACTATCTGAAGTAAAAGTTCCGCTAGATCGACCAAAAAGTGCAGCACTTTATGAGAAAGCGTGCGAGGTCACTCCTCTAGGAGTTCATTCTCCTGTGAGGGCTTTTGCAGGTCTTGATCAGACTCCTTTGATCGCTCAATCTGGTTATTTAGATGAGGTGATTGATGTTGATGGATATCGTTATGTTGACTACTGCTGCTCTTGGGGAGCATTGATTCATGGACATGCACATCCGATGGTTGTAGAGGCTACTCAGAAGCGAATTGCAATGGGAAGTAGTTTTGGAATCTCAACACCCATTGAAGCAAAGTTGGCAGCCAAGTTTGTGCAGCATGTGCCCTCCGTGCAAAAAGTTCGTTTTGTCTCATCTGGAACAGAAGCTACTATGACTGCCCTTCGTTTGGCTCGTGGCTATACGGGCAAGGAAGAGGTGATCAAGTTTGTTGGAAATTACCATGGCCATAGCGATTCTTTTCTGGTTCAAGCTGGTTCTGGAGCCGCTTCAAGCTCTTCATCTTTGGGAGTGTTGCATGATGTTGTTAAAAAAACGATCTGTGTTCCTTATAATGATTTTGATGCGACGCGTGCGGCTTTGAAGCGGCAAAATGTGGCGGCTGTGATTGTGGAGCCAATTGCTGCAAATATGGGAGTTGTTCCTCCTAAAGAGGGATTTTTGCAAATGCTGCGAGAGGAGACTTTGACAAATGGAGCTCTGCTTATTTTTGACGAAGTGATTACAGGATTTCGTGTGGGTCTCTCTGGTGCACAGGGGGTTTACGGAATTACACCCGACCTGAGTTGTTTTGGAAAGATCGTTGGAGGAGGCTTCCCTGCCGCTGCCTTTGGTGGTCGTGCAGATATTATGGATTATTTATCTCCAAAAGGGGGTGTTTATCAAGCTGGAACTTTGTCTGGTAATCCTGTTGCAATGGAAGGGGGTTACCAAACATTACTGTTGCTTGAAACACCGGGTTTTTATCAGACGCTTAGAGAGAAGACAAATGTGATTACAAAGCCAATTGAGCAGCGGATTAAAGAGGGGGGGTTGCAACTTTGTCTACAGCAGGTTGGTTCTTTATTTACTCTCTTTTTTGGCGTGACGAAGGTAGAGAACCTACAGGATGTAAAAAAATGTAATTTTGAGCAGTTTAACGACTGTTTTAAGTTTGCTTTTCAGCGGGGTGTCTATCTCTCTCCTTCACAGTATGAGGCTAACTTTGTATCGATGGCGCATAGTCAAGAGCATCTTGAGATGACGCGTGATGTGCTTTTAGAATATATTGACCAGCTGTAGACCAATGAAGAAGATAGAGCTACCACAGGGTGTGACTCTTATAGTTGTAAGCAAAGGGCGAACGACTCCTCAAATTGAAGAGGTATATGGATGTGGATACCGTAATTTTGCCGAAAATCGAATTGAGGAGGCCTTGCCAAAAATTGAGGCTCTTCCAAAAGATATTCGATGGCACTTTATTGGGCGCATCCAGAGCAAGAAAATCCCCAAGTTAGTTGGTCACTTCTCTCTTATTCATTCAGTAGATCGTGAAGAGATTGCTGAAAAGATTTCCAAGGTAAGTTTAGAGCGTGGCCTTTGCACATCGGTGCTGCTTCAAGTCAATACTTCTCTAGAAAAGAGCAAGGCTGGTTTAACACCGCTAGAGTGGATCCAGTGTTATGATCGTGTAAAAGCACTGAAAGGGATTCATGTTTGTGGGCTTATGACAATGGCTGCGCAAACAGAGGATGAGTCGCTGATTCGTCACGCATTTGCACGCTTGCGGCAAATGCGTGACGAGTTGAAGGATCTAAACCTTACAACACTCTCAATGGGAATGAGTGACGATTATCAGATTGCTGTTGAAGAGGGAGCAACGATGGTGCGTCTTGGGCGGTTGATTTTCCAATGACCCGATCGTAAGAGTTCAGATATCTGAACGAACAGTGGATAACTGGGATAAATCAGTTACTTTGAGCCCATCGAATCGCTGCAGCTTTCCATGCTAGATTACGTTCTTCTAGAATCTCCCCAGAACGAGTTACATAATCCGCACTATTACAATCATCTTGCAAGCGTTCAAGTTGCTCTTGGAACTGATCTTCTACTGGCGTCCACCGCACCATAAACGCCTGGTCTTGCCTGATTAATGCATCAAAAGCAGGAATCTCAATAAGTGTGTCTAAATAAGCTTCGGTAACTTGTTTTGCAAGACGCCCTGCATCGATCCAATCTCTTCGACCTATACGAGCATGGAGCATATTTTGGATAGCGCTTACAAGAGATAATTCGACTCGCAGAATGTTTTCATAATACAAATAAATCTCTACACTCTCTTGTTCTAAGTGATTAGTTTTTCTTTCATGGATACCAATGATCTTCTGCAAACAGCTACGCAAAGTGTTTGTCTTGGCAATTCCTTTTAAGATTGCAAGTTTGCGGTGAGTAGCCTCTTGCGGTGAAAGAGTGGCTAATACCCAAGCTGTATAAATTTCATTGAAGGACATCGCTGCACGATCTCCACACGCTTCTAAATTTTCCCTAACTTGGACAAAGAAAGTTTCTCTGAATGCTCTATCTGTTAAAACAGTGTTCAACATCCTACATGCAGTTTCGCATAAAGATTGTTGAGATCGCTGAAAGTCTTGAGCTGTTTCTAATCGCACAAGCCACTCATGAAGCATTTCTTTTTGCCCTTGGGCCAAAACACGTATATCTAGATTGAGGTCTGACATCTGAGCATAGCCTTTCCATAGTTCAAGCTTTTGAGGCAATCGTTCTACAGCTCCTGCATTTCTGTGTCTTCGAACTGTAGCGAAGAAGAGCTCCTGCTGCGCAGGAGGTATGGATGTTCTACTTATGTCTAATTCGGTGATACCTGACAGGTTGCCAAAAGCGACAGGAAGTGCAGAAAGTGCAGGGTTATTTTGCAACTCAAGTCTTCTAAGCTGTAGGAGCTGACCAATTTCAGGAGGGAGAGTTATCAGTTGATTCGAATACAAGCGAAGATCTTGAAGCTCCAGGAGCCGACCAATTTCAGGAGGGAGGATTGTTAGTCGATTCGAAGGCAAGTAAAGCTTCTTAAGCCGCAGGAGCTGACCAATTTGAGCAGGGAGGGTTGTCAGGTGATTCGAACATAATATAAGCTCTTCAAGCTGTACGAGATGTCCAATTTCAACAGGGAGGATTATCAGTTTATTCGAAGACAAGTCAAGCCATTCAAGCTGCTGCAGCTGACCAATTTCATGAGGGAGAATTATCAGTTGATTCGAACGCAAGTCAAGCCTTTTAAGCTGGTGTAGCTGACACATTTCAGCAGGGAAGGTTGTTAGTTGATTCTGAGCCAACAAAAGTCTTTCAAGCCGTTGGAGCTTGCCAATTACAGCGGGAAGGGTTATTAATCTTAAATTAGATAAGTCTAGAGTTGTCAAATGATCCCGATATGCACTTTCAATCCTCGCAGCAGCCTCTGTTGAACGTCCACCCTCCGAAGCTACCCAAGCTTCTAATTCTTCATGAAGCTGCTGATGTGTTAGCAAGGAAGCTCTTCGAGCTGAAGCTGGAATGAGTGGCACTAAAGCTTCAGGTACTACTACTCTATCTGCACTCAAATATATTACTCTCCCTCGAAGGGTGTTACTGCAGGCATTGCAGGCATAAACAATGCCGCATGCAAATGGAATAATCACTGTAAAATAAGAAGCGATTATAAGAAACGCATTCACCTTATCAACTTCCTCGCCCGCTGGTCTTGGTGTGAGTGGATGAAAGTAAGACTCTAGAGCAGATGTTATTGAAAATTCAGGATTACTCAATTTGAACCAACTTCATTAAGTTAAGTTGCTCATTTTACACATTATAGTGCATTTTTTTCAATACATATAATTGTTTAAATTTTGATTGATAATCTGTAAGCTCTCTTTTTCACCAAGGAGAGAAAGATGTGTAAGGCTTATTCAGTAGACTTAAGAAAGCGAGTGTTGGATTATTTGAAGCGCACAGATGATAAAAAGGCAGTAGGGGAACTATTTAACGTAGGGATAGCTACTGTTTATCGGTGGATCAGGCAGCAAAAAGAAAAAGGGCACGTTGAGCCACATCATCGAGAATTTGTGTATAGAAAACTGGACTACAATAGTTTAGGACGGTATGTTAAAGCTCATCCTGATTACTTTTTGTTTGAGATAGCGGAACATTTTTCGGTAACAGAACAAGCTATAGTGGAATTAGTTGAAAATCTTACAAATCGGGCGTTAGATTTTGTCTGAAAAGGAGATACGGATATCGACGCTGACTTTTATAAGTCAGCGAGATAGAGCATGATGTTCTCGGGCAAAAGATACGGATCGATTTGTAAAATTTTCAACTAATTCCACTATAACTTACGCAAGAGGTCTATTTTATACGATTTTGTCACAAGCTGTGTCACAAGTTTGTCATAAGTTGCGACATGAATTTGTCACAAGTTAACCAAATAACGACGATCATTTGTGGCGCCTTCTACTTTTAAAAGCCCTAGCTCAAGCAAATGTTTTAATTCCCTTTGGAGAGTCCTTTTGCTCGTCTCTGGAAAAAGGAGTTGAAACTCTTTAATGGACAGACCATTTTGATCTAACGCCTGTTCAATAGCCTCTTTCTCTCTATTAGAAAGATTATGTTGTATGGTAAGAATATCTAATTTCATCACTTGTTGCCCACGATTTTGCATTTCTTGCAACTGAGTTGCTAACCCATTAACAAAATATTCCAACCATGTTGTCATATCCATATTGTTTTCGCGTACTGACTGAATCGCCTTATAGTAATTAGAACGATCCCTATCATAATACTTGCTGATCGTAAAAAGACGCTTAAAATCATAACCTGTTTTGTAAAGATAGAGTGTCGAAAGCAAACGTGCTGATCGACCATTGCCATCTAAAAAAGGATGAATATGAACGAGCTGAAATTGAGCTATCCCAGCAACAAGCACAGGGTTAATTTCTTCTTCCAATTTAAGCCACTCTACTAACTGTGACATCATGAGAGGGACTTGAAAAGCAGGGGGAGGTGTGTAAATAATTTCTTTCGTTTTGGAATTAGCAACATAATTTTGTATCCTTCTATATTCGCCTGGAGTTGCAGAATTCCCCCGAACGCCCTCAACAAGCCTTTTATGAATTTCGCGAATTAGTCCTTCTCTTATTGGTTCTCCGCTACCTAAATAGTCAGCAACCAGATCAAAAGCTTTCTTATAATTCAAAAGCTCTCGAACATCTTCGGGATCTACATTCTCTATTTTATGACCTGTCAAAAGCTGTTCAGATTGATCTAGAGTTAAGTGAGTGCCTTCGATGTGGGTCGTGTAGTGAGCCTCTAAAATTAAAGCCTTAGCCTGCATTTTTGCAATCCACTCGTCAGATAGCCTTGCAGCTTCTAAAAAGCCTCGTGTACGCTCTATTTTTACAAGAGCAGCTGTGATGTTGTTGGTGATATTGAATTTGGGAAGAAATGACATACTCTCAACTTGTGACGTTTTCAATCAAATTTTGTCACAATTATTTGGAAATTGTCAAGCTTTTAGAAATTGTTTAAGTTCTGCGTGTTTATCCATGTCCTTAAGGCTTCTCTCAAGTGTTTCCACATTGGCTGCAACCAAGCTAGTTGCTTTGAGCCCATAGAATCGCTGCTGTTTTCCATTCTAGATTACGTGCTTCTAAAATCTGCTGAGAACGCGTTAAATGCGCTGCACTATTACCGTCTTCTGGCAAGCTTGCAAGTTGTGCTTGAAGCGGAGCTTCTACCAAGCTCCCACTGCGCCATAAAAGACTGGTATTGCTTGATTAATGCATCAAAAGCAGGGATTTGAATAAGTGTATCTAAATAAAATTCCATAGCTTGTCCTGTCCTACTAAATGAGTTAAGATGAGGCAATAAAAATAATGAATAAACAAATCAGACGTGATTTCATGTCATAATTATTATGACTCATTTTTGTGTCAATCTTATATTGACTCAAAAATGAGTCATATTTATAATGAGAGAAAAGTGAGGTGCTTATGCATACGTCTTGCTGTAAATGTTTTGAGAAATTGGTCTTTGAAGATTCATGGTATGGACTACACAAAAATTGTTTTAAGGAGTGGTTTTGTTTGCAGAATATAAGTCATTTTTTAGATCTGGTCGCCCGCTCTCAGTCTCAGGCCCCCCAAGAAAATCAGATGGCAAACATCAGTTTCTTTAACGGAGCCTACCGTAAATATTCTGCGCGTCTTGGCGAATCCAGCTTTATTCTTAAAGTCCAACAGAAGGAATATCTAGAACTTCCAGCAACAGAATATTTATGCAATCAGATTTATGAATGCTTAGCTATAGAGATCCCGAATTATTACCTCATTCGATTTCCAGAAGATCAGTTTTGTTTTGCTACTAAAAATTTTATGTCTGGGTTAATTGCTTCCGACCTCGTTTATATTTATCATTTTGTGAAGAATGGAAAAAATTACGATTGTGAAAGTCTTGTTTCCATTATTGGGGAGCAGACAGGAAGACGGATTGAACAAGAAAGATTTGTATATCTAACTTTAGCTGACAGCCTGATTGGAAATCATGATCGACATGGTCGCAATATAGGTTTCATCCAATCGGCTAAGGGAATGCAATTAGCTCCTTTTTATGATAACCCTTCAGCATTAGCCCTAGAGGAACGTTCTATGCTGGGAGCAGACCTACAACCACGAGGTTCAATTTATACTAAGGAAACAGATAAACCAACAATGAAAGATTATGTTCGGGAATGGAAACGTTTAGGTTTTGGTGACATTGTAGATCGCTTTCACAAACAGCATTCCTTGGAAAAACTTCAGGGTTTGGTAGAAAACAGTTATATAAGCGAAAAAAGACAGAAGGCTCTTTTGCGACTCATTTTTAAACGCAGTGAGGAATTATGCGAAATCTAAAAATCATTGGTGTGGATATATTTTTAGAAAAACGCAGGACTAGGCTACATGTAGGAATATTAAAGAGAGAGAATGCAAAACTAGTTTTTACTTATGACGAAAACTACTTTAAAGCTAAAAATGTCATCCCACTTGGCCCCGAATTTCCTCTAACTCAAAGAGCGTTCTCATCAGAGGAGCTTTTTCCATCACTTGAAGATCGTATCCCTTCACTTCAAAATCCAGCTTATCCTGAATATTGTTCAGCAATGGGAATCGATCTTAAAGAACAAGATCCTATTATTCTTTTGTCCACAATCGGTAGGAGGGGGCCTTCCTCATTTATTTTTTATCCAATTTTTGAACGGAAAGTAACAACTGAAGATGTCATTAAGTTTAGAGAATCACTAGGCTTTACTACCCGTGAATTTTCAGCAATTTTTGAGTTTTCACAGTCATCATTAAATGCGTTAGAAAGAAATCGCATTTTAGGAAACGAAATTTTAAAACGTTTAGAAATTATTCTTAACTTTCCTGACGTTGCTTTAGATTTTTTACTAGTCAACGGTGGTCATTTGATTCACGAAAAATGGATTAGAGCTACCAATAAACTAAAAGAACAACAAAAATAGAAATTCTAATTCATAACGCATTTTTTTGATCGAGCTCTTCAAAGCGCAAAAAGAGCTGTTCGATTTGTGTATCAATCACTGCGATGGCTTGGCATGTTTGTTCTAGCTGGTCGGGTAGAAGTAGGCCGCTATCAAGTAGGTGGGTGAGCTCTTTTCCATCTTGCTCTAGTTTTGAAATTTTCTGCTCGATTCCATCATACTCTCTTTTTTCTATGTAGGAGAGGGTGTTTTTTTTCTTGGGAGGTAACTCTTTTTTGGTTTTTTCTTTTGTGGGCTTTGTTTGCGCATGACTCCACTGTGCGTAGTCGGCATAAAGTGTTGCATTGTTTAAAGAGAGGATGCAGTTACAGGTGCGCTCGAGCATGCAGCGATCGTGTGTGATTAAGACAAGAGCTCCTGGAAATTCTAAAAGGCTTCTCTCAAGTGTTTCAAGGGTGGGTATGTCAAGGTCGTTTGTGGGCTCGTCAAGCAGAAGTAGATCGGCTGGCTTAAGCATGAGATGAGCAATTGCGATGCGTGCTCTTTCACCTCCAGAGAGCTTGTTGATGGGCATTTCAAGTGTATCAGGGTTGAAGAGAAAGCGTTTGCACCACCCATTCACATGGATTTTGCTGCCATGAAAATCTACAAAGTCGCCATTAGGACACAGCGCTTCTCGAAGGGTGAGGTGGTCTGGCAATTGGTTGCGATGTTGATCGAAGTAAACAACTTTGAGGTCATCAGCTCTTTTGAGGGTTCCCATATCTGGCTTAAGCTCATCTGCCAAAAGGCGCAGCAGAGTTGTCTTTCCAGAACCGTTTTGCCCCATCAAGCCAAGTCTGGTTCCAGGACTGAGTGTAAAATCAAGTGATGAAAAGAGCGTTTTCTCCCCCATTGACTTACTAATGTTGTTGGCTACAAGCAGCTTTCTTGTTTCACGCTCGCTGCTAACAAAGTCGATATTAGCATGTTTTTGAAAGTTGCGTTTTTTGACATCTGAAAGATCTTGAAGGAGTTCATGCGCACTGTCTATGCGAGATCTAGACTTGGTTGTGCGTGCTTTGGGGGAGGTTCTAAGCCAATCAAGTTCACGTCGCGCTTTGGATGAGAGGGAGCGCTCTTTTTCTAATTGTCCGAGAAGAAAAGCCTCTTTCTGTACCAAAAATTCTTGATAAGGTACATCGATTGAAAAAAGCCCTTCAGGATAGAGGGGATCAATCTCAAGAATGCGGTTTGTTGCATGACTTAAAAAATAGCGATCGTGGCTAACTAGTAGGTAGGCTGGCACTTGATGTTTCAAGAATTTTTCAAGAAAGAGAACGCCTTCTAAATCTAAATGGTTGGTAGGCTCGTCAAGTAGAAGAAGGTCGGGTGATTGTAGCATCTCTTGTACAAGGCGTAGTCGTTTCTTCCACCCTCCAGAGAGGTGAGCGGCAGAGAGCTCATCTCCACTGAACCCAAGCTTGCTCATCCACTGTTTGACGCTAAGTTCATCGCCATGCTCTAGCATTAGCTCAAAAGGGTTTCTATCTGGAAAATCGCAAGTTTGTGGTAAGTAGCCCACTTTAAGACCTCTCTTAAAGCTGATCGAGCCGCTATCACACTCTTCAAGACGTGCTAAGATCTTCATGAAGGTGGACTTGCCAGACCCATTTTGCCCGATCAAGCCTACCCGATCTTGGGAAAAGATGCTGAAGCAAAGGTTTGTGAACAGTTGCTTTGAGCCGTAGGACTTGGAGATTGATTCAGCGGTAAGTAGAAGCATTCAAACAGTATATACTCCTGCTTATGAATTGTAAAATGTCTTTCTAGAATTTCGTCTAAATTAATTAGTTTCAGCAAGATATAAAATATAACTCTCCTTTGTATTTATTTTTCTAATCATCTAGTTTATAATGGACAAAGGAGGGGATTAGTTCGTATTCATGGAGATAGAAGAATTATTAGAACAAAAGCCGTTGCGCCG
Organism: Chlamydia trachomatis; assembly: GCA_945861315.1. Taxonomy (GTDB): domain Bacteria; phylum Chlamydiota; class Chlamydiia; order Chlamydiales; family JAAKFR01; genus JAJACK01. The sequence goes on along the minus strand of CAMAUB010000005.1, from coordinate 1,740 downwards.
CTACTATCTGCGATACTCTAGTCAAAAGGGTTTTTACACAGCCAAAAGCCTGCCAAAAAATCGGAAGACAAATAGAGATGTTTGGGCACGTTTTTATGATGCTTGTGTCACAAAAACAGGCTCAAATAAGCGAGTGCGTGCAGTATGGAATAGTGTGCTCCATAGCAGTGGTAAAAGGGTGATTCCTTCTATTGTCTGGAGGGATGGTTTTTTAGCTAACTACACGCTAGGTAACCCTCTGCGCATTGGGCGGGTGATGCTGCTTTGGAATGAGATTCAGCATCGAGAGGTGGATCCTACGCTTAACCCCATTAAAATCTTTTGGAATGAGCGATTTGAGGAGTTTTTTGACATTGTGGGAGCTCCCCCAGGCTTTCTCTCCAAATTTGTACGCACGATTCGTCTTAGACGGGACTCGCTTCTTTTGGGAAAAATTGCAAGTGATCTTCAATTAGTCGCTGAGATTGAAGAGCATTCTCTTCGAAAAACTTTGACACTTGCGATTCTCTCACACGCGGCGGCCTACCGAGAGCTTGAGGGAAGGCAGTTGGCTATTCCCTCTTTTACAACTCCAAATCAGCTCATTTGCTACACGTGTAACCAACACTTGATTGAGGAGGGGGTCAAAACAATTAGTTTGATTCCACCCCCATCTGAGCCACAGGCGTGTGGAATCTATCTTTGTCAAGGGACTGAGATTTGGCCATCACAGCAATCAACACTTGGCTCAATTGTTGCAAATTTTGCCATCCATGGCTCGGCAACGGAAGCGTATGCCCACTCCTGGAGGCGGATTCATAAGCATTTAAAGGATCTTGTGGATGATGAGCATCGGCCGCTTCCAATCATTACAGGACATAGCATGGGAGGTTCGCTTGCGATCCAAGTAGCCCTTTATTCACACGGCTTGATTCAACAGGCTCACGCTTTTAATCCTCCAATGCCAAATGAGAGAGATTATGAGTTTTATACACAACTGGCTAAAGCAACTCAGTCAAAGGTCTTCGTGCATGCCAATCTCGATGATTTTGCTTTTTGGCGCATCGGTTCTAAGGTGATTGGGAATGTAACCATCTACTTTGGAAAGAAAAGGTGGCGCTACTATCCAATCTCTCTTGCCAACACCCTCACTTTTTTTCCTGCTGTAGTCAAGCTTATTCTCAATCTCAAACACGCTTTTCCAGCCCACCAACATGTTTTCCCATTTGATGAGCACAGCTTAATGGTTACTTTGACAAAAGAAGAAATTGAATTGGAAAATAAGGAGCGTTCAAAGCGCTTCGATTATCTGCGCTTTTTTCCCAAACTCTACGATCCTATGCGCGTTTTTATGAAGATTGTTCGCCGCACTCTTGGTTGGTCTCTTGAAGAGGAGTTCTTGCGCAATGAACTTGAGATTGTGATGCTCCACGAGCAAGATCTTTGCGAATCATCAACGAAAGAAAATGGGAAGCAGATGAAGCGAGAATTGATGCAACTGACTCATCAAAAAGAAGAATTATTCAAAAAAATTGCTAAATTAAAAAAATAAGCTAATCGACTATATCTCTCTAGTACAGCGTTATTTATATTGACAATATTAAAAATATTTGGTAACTACTCAGATACCCCGCCTTCGTCGGGGCATCTGAAAAATAAAAGTTATGCGGTAAGCGTTTTCGAAATAGACGTGTAATCAACGATCAATAGACGAGGACTTCCTCGAATTGCATCTGCCAGTGCATCCCAAATATGCCAATC
>CAMAUB010000004.1 GCA_945861315.1 Chlamydia trachomatis | reverse complement strand
GCTGGCCGAAATTCTCATTTTGAGCTTGAATGAGTATGTATACAAAATCACAGCAATTTATGTTATAGTAAAGCTATGGGTGTGGGAAGGGGAGTTCTCATAGCATTGTTGGCCGCGACATCTCTTTTTGCTGCTGAAGAAGAGGTGTCAAAGGTAGATTTCGTTATTGCTCAAGAAATTAGCAATGATCTGGTTGTGGCTGCCCCAAACTCTGGCCCTGACACTCAAGGATTTATCTCTGCAGGAGATTTTGGACCAGAAGGGGATGATTATATTGACCCTCGAGTTCTACGAGACTTTATTGAGAGCAGAGGCCTTATCCGCTGTCGTCAAAAAGAGGGGGCACTCACGATTGCAGGAGATGTGCGAGCTCGTTGGAATGTTGTTGGTGAAAAAGCAGACGGAGCAAAGCAACGAGGCACTGGGACAAATGTTGCCGTCAATCAATTTAAAAGTGAAGTTAATCTATTTTTAGACTACGCAGCTCCAAGAACATGGGTTTCAACTAAGCTTAAATGGGTTAACTATGATGGAAAAGATGGAGGCACAGCAACCAAAACTGAAATGGACCGTGCTTTTATTGGCTTTGACTTTCATAACGTTAAAGAGACAGACGCTTATATTGAAATAGGGCGAAGTAAACTTGACTATATTTTCGAATCACGCGTTGAGTTCACAAGCACCTTTGATGGTATCCATCTATTTTATACCACACCCTGGCCCTCAGTTGGAGTTTTCACAATCCATGGAGGACCATTCATCATTGATAGTACCACAAACCACTATGGGTGGGCCGTGGAGACTTTTGTTTCAAAGTGGATGGCTACTGGGATGAATTTTAAATATAGCATCATTGATTGGCATCGCCACTCCCCTACAAAAAATTATGGAAATCTAAGCGAGTCAGGCACATTCACAGTTGTTGACAACCCTCGCTATAGGTTTATTGTCTCTCAGATGTTATTTGGCTATGAGAGAAAACTACCTTGGGTTCATTGCAAGACACTTTATGCTTATGCAGCTGTACTTGCAAATCACGATGCAAAACGCACTAAAGCAACCAATTGGGAAAAACTCAATGGCGCTTGGTATATTGGATTTACATTAGGAAAGCTTTGCAAAGCAGGCGACTGGTCGATCGACTTGAACTATCAAAGCGTAGGAGCTCAAGCTGTACCTGAATTTGATTTAGCAGGGATGGGACATGGCAACGCTGCAAACCTTCTTCTGTCAGATGCCATTCTTTTGGGATTAGGAGCAAATGGTGCTATTGGGTTTACTAACTACAAAGGATGGGAAGCGTCTGCTCTTTTTGCAGTTAGTGATTCTCTTTCTTTAAGGGCACGCGCTGCTCGCACGGTGCCACGCAACCAAAGTGTTGGAAATAATTTCCGCTACAAGACCTTCGATATGACTGTAATCTATGCTTTTTAACATGAGCTAGTTATCAATTAGTGAGCCATAGCTAACTTTGACCTTTTGTCGAAAGAGTGTAAAAAACTGCATGAAGCGATTTGAAGGTCGAAGAGAACCTTCATGCTCAATATAGACAGGAAGTGCAGGAATATTGACATCCTTTAGCCAAGCTTCAACCTCCTCTCTCCACTCCTTCATTTTTTTCTCTGTAGAAGATGGAGGGTGCATCACACAGACAGAGTTTCCTCCTTCAATTTCTTTTTTGATCTGCGCAAGGGCAGACTTTCCAATAGGAGAAAAATTTTCTGTATCTAGCGGGATGACTTTGAGCAGACGATAATAAAGAGGGTGGTGCCTAATGTCATCATCAATTGGCACGATGTAGCGAATCAGCCGTGGCAATGTAGCCATAATAATTAGGGTGTCAAACCAAGTATTACGTTGCCCAACAATTAACACTGGCCCTTGTTTGAGTCGCCTTTTCCCAACTACTTTTAACTTCCAAAAAGTTCTAGCGATGATAGACATAAATAGGCGTAGAAGCTGGTCTGCAAATAATATAGATAGGATAATGGCAATAAAAAATGTTATAAGTGCAATGACCAGAAAGCCTTCAGCTGCTTTCAGCTTGAAAATATTGCCAAGTAAAGCGAGGAGTCCGGAGCAGAGAATCACACTGAAAAAGGCAATAAAATTTCCGGTGGCTACATTTTGACCTCGGTCTTGATCTGGGCTGGCTATTTGGACAAAGATGTCGGTTGGGACAATAAAAAAACCTCCAAAAATGCCAACAAATATCAAAAGAAGAATCACTATATAAAAATGGGAGGCGAAAATATAGAGACCTAAAAAGCAAAATGCAGAGCCTAAGCAAGCTAGAGGAATAAAACCAAGCTCGACCTCACTGCCACATAATTGGCCAGCGGAAAAAGAACCAAACCCAATACCTATGGCAACCATAAGAAAGAGATAACCTCCCTGCACTTCTGTCAATCCTAGAGATTCTGTGACAAAAGGGATCATATTCAACTGTAGGTAAGCTCCCATGAATAGGAAATAGGCTCCATAAACGATCGCATCAAATAAATAGCGCTGCTTGCGTGAACGCTTTAAAGTACGGAAAATTTCTCCAATAAAATTTGGGGAGACTTTTTTCTTGGCAGCCTGAGGATAGGTCTTTTGGATCCAAAAAGAGGCTATGAGGCCAATGATGGCAATGACTAAAGTTGAGGTTGAAGCATAAACAAAGTGTTCATGAGTTGCTTGTGTCAAAAAAGAGGCAAAAAAGGTGCCAAAAATGATTGCTAGATAGGTCGTCGCTGTGATAATTCCATTATAGTGAGAGATGCGCTCTCTCGGTACAATTTCAGGGATGATTCCATACTTACAGGGAGAGAAAAGAGTACTTTGTGTTGCCAATAAAAAAAGAACAACAAATCCTCCAACACTCCATTTAAAGGCGAAGCAGATAATCCCTAAAATGGTTATAATTATCTCCATAATCCGTGTTAAAAAGATCATGGAGTGTTTACTATAGCGGTCAGCTAAAGCTCCTGCTATTGAGGCAAAAATAATAAAAGGGATGACAAAAATACCTCCCGCTAAGGCTAAGATTGTATAACTATGCTTAGTGCCTACAATATTAATCAGAAAAAAAATGAGAAAAAGTTTGTATAGATTATCATTAACCGTCGTACAAAATTGAGTGATGTTGAGTGCACTGAATGAAACATTTCGGGACATGGGAGTAGTAAATCAGGGTCTGCTCTTTTTTAGCAACCACCTTGAAAATCTTCTTATACACCTCAAGGCAAATCTCTTCTTTCCGACCTCAACCCCTTTTACTGAGCGCATTATTTTGGTCCCAAGTGTTGAGATGGAGAGATGGATTCGCCTCAAACTTGCTGATGAAATGGGAATTTTGGCAGGAGTGACTATCACATCTTTGATGCAAGGCGTTATCACTTACTGTAATGCAAAACAGCCTCCCTCGAAAATAGAACTCACAATCAAGATTGAACAGGCTCTTGCTAAGCATCTAGATGAGCCTCTTTTCAGACCTGTAAAGCAATATTTACAAGGGAAAGAAAAAAGACGCATTATCTTGGCTAAACATTTAGCTCATCTGTTTCTGCGCTATAGTATTTATGGAGTAAAAAAGTGGAATCATCCTTGGCAACAAAAATTATGGAAAGAAATTGGCTTTAGATGGGCTGCCGTGCCAACAGATAAGCCCATTCATCTTTTTGGTTTTAGTCACATCCCCGATCAATTTTACCACCTCTTCCATGGCTTTTTCTATATTCTCTCACCTTGCAAAGAGTTTTGGAGTGAGCAGGTAGATCACCCTCTTCTTGCCAATCTTGGCTATGTAGGTCGCCAGCTTGCTGCTCAGATTGAAGATTCTCAAATCCGCTCAGTTGAAGACTATGCAGTTGAAGGGCTCACTCCAACTCAAGAGTCGATGTTGCAGTTAGGCGGGATAAGAGAAGATCCTACAATTGAGTTTCATGTTGCAACCTCGCTTCATAGAGAAGTGGAGATTTGCTACAACAATCTTATTCCTCTTTTTCCCTTTATTAAGCCAAGAGACATTCTTGTAATGGCCCCAAATATTTCTGACTATGCAACGGTAATCCAAGCAGTTTTTGGGACGCTTTGCCAAATTACGGATCTTCCAAAGATAACAATTGATCTTGAAGTAAAAGGGCTTTGGCTTCTTTTAGAGCTAGAGCAAAGACGATTTAGTGCACCCGCTCTTCTCGAACTTTTTCGCCATCCACTTTTTCAGAAAAAACGAGGATGGAATGAAGAGAGCGTTTTGCAAATACGAAAGTGGATGCTCCAAACTGGAATGCGCTGGGGTGTAGATGAGACGCATCGAAAATCTATTTTAGGCATCTCTCAATCTGAGGCAACCATTAAGCAAGGGATTGATCAACTCTTAGAAGATTTGGCATATGGTTCTCTGCGAATTGATCTGACAAGTAGCGATTTACTGGGGGTTTTTGCCAACACAATTGATACGCTTTATGCAGGCTTAAAGCCTCTTTATGATGGAACAACTCAAACCATTCAAGAGTGGGTGTCTTCTCTTAAAGCACTTTATGAAAATCATTTTAGTTTTGAAAAAGGAACACTTTTTGCATCCCTCGATCAACTTTTAGTTGAGTCAAAAAGGGAATATAGCGGGCAGATGCTCATGCCACTATTAGAAGAGGTTCTTAAAGTGCAGGAGGCAACGTATAATTTAAATGAAGTTGAAGCAGTTCGCTTCTGCTCTTTGCTTCCGATGCGTGCGATTCCTGCAAAAGTGATCTATCTTCTTGGAATGAATCAAGACCGTTTCCCAAGGCAAGCGGAGCATTTTTCTTTAGATGAGCTAAAAAATGCACCCTCTCAAACCGATTTAGATCGCTATCTTTTTTTAGAAGCCCTCCTCTCTTATCGAGAAAAACTTTTTATCAGCTACCTTGATACGCAAGAGGAGCCCGCTTCAACGGTGCTTCAAAAACTCAAAGCAAAAACGATCATCCATCCAATAGCTGCGCATGATGAGAGCTATTTTACTAAAGAAGGAGTGACAAGTGGTGTAACAAGCTATTCACAAGTAGATTTTTCAATTGCACAAGCGTTGAGAATTGAAACAAAAAAAGAGCCACTTTTCCATCCTCCACAGAAAGGAATCATTCCTCCAGGAGAACACCACATTACTTTAAGTGATTTACAGCGTCTTATTCGCTCCCCTCTCTCACACTACTACCACGATTTGAATTTCTATCAAGATGCCCTCCTAAAAGAAGAAGAAGAGTTTACCCTTTCACCTCTTCTTTTAGCTAAAATGCGACGCCTGGCTCTAAAAATGCCCTTAGATCGTGCTATCAATAAACTTCAGCAAGAGGGAAGTTTTCCAATTGGCTCGTTTGCACAACTTGCAAAAGAGAAATTGACAAATATCACAACAGATAAAATTGAGATCGCATATACACTTTCAATTAATAGTGATACAAAAGTTCATTTAACTGGAGTGGTCGAGGGTCTTGTTTCAGAAGCTTTTTTTCGCTTTGATAAACCAACTCTTGCAAATGCGATCAAATATTGGCCAGAGTATTTGCTTTGCACAACGCAAAAACCAGCTTCATTTATTTTAGAAAATAAAACGTTGCCACAATTTTTTACTTCGCCAGATTCCAATTTGAAAAACTTGATCACATACTATTTTCAAGCAGAGAGCGCGCTCTCGCCCCTTTTCCCCAATTGGATCGATTCAATTTTAAAAGGGGATGGAGAGCTTACCTCATTTGATGCGGCACTTGGATGGGCATTACAAACTAAATGTTTAACAAATGATCTTTTCACATGGAAAGAAGTGGCGCACAACCTATTTGCAGAGATGAAAGATGCTTGGTTTTGATGTTTTAGACCCACAGCTAGATTTGCTCTCAGACCACTTTGTGGAAGCGTCTGCAGGAACTGGGAAAACATTTGCGATTGAAAATTTAGTGAGTCGATTAATTCACGAAAAAGGATTACGACTTGATGAAATTTTAGTTGTCACATTCACACGTGCTGCGACATTTGAACTGAAGAGTCGAATTCGAAATAAAGTAGAGAGCTCAGACGAAGAAAAAATCTTTACAATTCATAGTTTTTGCTTTCACACTCTACGTGAACACGCTTTTGATTCTGGTATCACACTTGATCAAATTGAAGAGAACGCGTCAAATGAACATTTAAAACGTGTCGCTAAAGATTATCTTCGAACATGTGTTATCCATCCAAAACAGCTTGAGATAGTGCTCAGAAGCCATCAAAATGATTTTGATGGACTAATTTCTCATCTTGTTTCAGTTGCAAAACAGCGCATCCCAATTGAAACAACTTCACCAAAACCATTACCAGAGTTTGATTCTGAGAAACTTTTTGATGATTTAATGGCGCAAGCACCTCTTTATGGAAAAATGTGCAATCGTCAAAAAGAAATTAAAAATGAAATCATCGAAGGATTTAGACGCTTAATTGCTGGAGATCTTTTTGACACTCCACTTCCATTGATGGTTGAAGAAAACAAATTGAAGCGCACCTATGAGCTGCATCTATACTACCCAGATTTGCTTCCAAAGCTCATAGAGTGTGCACGCTCTATTTCTGATCCACTCATTCTTTTTGCAAACCTAGCCGAAGAAATTCGAAGGAAAATTGAAGAGGTGATCGAACAAAATGAGCTGCTTTTTTTTGAAGATCTCATTTCTCTAATGGAAAAAAATGTTCAAAATGAGACCTTTGCAAAAAAAGTGCGCTCCCAATATAAAGCCGTTTTAATCGATGAATTTCAAGATACAGATCCACATCAATGGAATATCTTTAAGACTCTTTTTTTAGGTCATTTACCTCTTTATCTAGTCGGTGATCCAAAACAAGCTATTTACCGTTTTCGCAGAGCCGATCTTTACACTTATATGCGTGCGAAAAAAGAGGTTGGACATGTTTCTGTTTTAGAAAAAAATTTTCGTTCAACACCTGCGTTGATTGATGTGCTGAATCAACTTTTTTCACAAACAATTTTCGAGCTTCCAATCACAAATGAACACCTCGATTATTATCCGGTAAAAGCAGGAGAAGAAAAACAAAATCTTATGCCTCCAGTTTATCTTCTGAGTGCAAAAGATGAAAAAGAGCTCTTTAAACGAGTTGTAGAGCAGATTGATCTTAGTTTGACAACTGCCGTTCTTGTAAAAGATCGCTTTCAAGCGCAGAGATTTAAAGAATACTGCCCTTTTCCAACACGGCTGGCAAAAGGGCGCACATTAAGTCCAGGGGCTTTTAAAGCGCTTGAAGATCTTTTGATTGCAACATTAGACCCTCATAACCACGATGCAGCAAGACTTGTTGTCTTAGGGCTATTTCAAGATCTAAAACAAGAAGATTTCATTCATTATCACCACCTGCTTCAAGAAAAAAATCTGCTCACTTTCTTCAAAAAAATCATCTCTTTATCTGGAGTGAGCTTGGTACATATTGGGGGAGAGGAGCTTTATCTTGATTTATTGCAGCTTGTAGAAATAATGACACAAGAATCTCTTCCTATCGAAAGCTACCTCCCTTATCTGCAAGATCTAGCCGCTTCTGATGAGGAGAGGCGAAAGGCTTACTCCGAGAAAAAAGAGGGCTCTGTTTTAGTGATGACAACCCACGCTAGCAAAGGGCTAGAGTTTGATGTTGTCTTTCCTATTGGATTGGCTCTTCCTAAGACCAAAAATGAGGGGCTTGTTTATTCATTTGAAAAAAAGATGTTAACTCTTTTTGATCCTCATCATGAACAGGAGGTTGATGCCGAGCTTATCAGGCAAATCTATGTCGCTTTTACGCGCGCAAAAAAACGGCTTTACATCCCAATTATTGAGAAAAGGGCTTCCCCCCTTTCAAAGTTTATGAAGGGGATAAACCACTCTATTGAAGAGGCTCCACGTCAAGAGATTAAAAAATTTATCCCCTCAGAAAAAGCGCTTATTAAGCCCCCTAATTTAAACATCTCATTTCCCTCTTGTCCCATTCAGTCCTTCTCTTCTATAGCAACATATACACATAAGAACAAGGAAGTTAGCTCAGAAATACCTGCTGGTGCTGAGGTGGGAGTGCTACTTCATCATATTTTAGAAACAACAGATTTTGCGAATATTGATGAAAAAGTTATTTATAATAAACTTTATCAGACGCAATTAGCAAGTCACACAGACTGGGTTATAGAGATGGTGAAGCAAACAGCTTCAATGCTATTGCCGGCAAGCGAACCATTTGCGCTCAAAGATGTTGATCCTAATAAAATGGTTCACGAGTTTGAGTTTCTCTACCAAGCCGAGAATGCTTATATGAAAGGTTTTATCGACCTTTTTTTTGAGCATAATGAGCGCTACTATATCATTGATTGGAAATCCAACCTCATTACTGATTCCATTGAGTGTGAAATGGAGCGACACAATTACTACCTTCAAGCGCAAATTTACAAAAATGCCATACAGAAATATACAGCTCTTTTTGGTAAACAATCACTTGATGCTGTTTTCTATATTTTTCTGAGAGAAAATAAAGTGAGCATCATTAAATAATTCTTTACATCTTTTCAAGAATAGATAAAGAGCCTAGACTCCTGACATACTTTTAATAATTTATGTTTTGGAGGGAAAATGACAACAGGTCCTATAGATAGAGCATTAAATGAGATCGTTGACTATAGAAGCGATTTTGCACTACGATCACGATCCACTGATACGTCTGAGCGAATAAAAATATATAATACTTATTTACATACGCTTCGCAAAGAGATGGCTGGATGGGATTTCCAATCATTTTTTTCAACAGCGGAATCTGAACAAACACCAAAAGCTAAAAGTCATCGCATTGGATTTTCAGCTACAGCTCCCGATTCAGTAGTCGCCCTTACTGTCAACTTTGACGCTAACCGAGCAAATAGTGTGAACTCAAACCGTGAGGATTCACATGGTGGTGGAAAAGTCACGCTTAGAAGTATTCGTGTCAACAACCTTTGGCAAGCAACTATTGGGACAGCTCTCTCTCTTGTCATGCGCATTGTACGCATTGCTTGGACAACAGGCCTTTTACCTCTACATGTTGGCTATGCCTGGGTTCAAGAGAATCGCTACCATGTTTCAGATCAGGTAAATATTGATGGTTGGACAACTGAATCGCTTAAACGCATTGCTTATGAATGGGTTGATCTGGGGACAGCTTTAGCTGGTTCAGTCATTGGACTTGTTAATACAATTGTTCCGAGTGCTATTTCTACAAACGCTCTTCGTGATTACTACATAGATCGCACTGATGATATGCGTGCATGGAATGCCAAATTTGAAGGAGCAAGAAAGGCGTTTGATGTCCAGCAAAAAGCCTTGAGGAGTCAAGAAGCTCAAGCTGGGACTGCTCCAGTAACCTACTAAAGGAAATCCTGCAATATTATGGCTACGACGCACAGAGCAGCTCCTCGTATGGATGGGTCTAATTGCTGTATTGAAACTTTGGCCATCGGTGCTACTGTTTGTTACGCATTTGTTGAACTTGGAAAGTTCATCTTGAATAAAGCGTGGTATTTCACTAAAGAGTCGGGATACGCATTCAAAGATGTTTCTGTTGCAACCCTCCATCAAGTGAGCCAAATAAAAACGGGAACACACGCGGCTCTGAAAGAGCTTTCAACGGTAATTTCAGAGGTGGCATTCCCTTCACTTGTTGCATCTGGCGAGTCTATCAGAGGCTGCTGCCAGGTTGGAATGCAATCTCTTTATGCAGCACCTGCTGCAATAGGTGAGAGTTTGCATCTGCCCATCAATTGGGTTGGATCTGGTGTTGCTGCAACGCATGATGCAACAGATGCAAATCTTCACACTTGGGCGCAGCAGCTTGTAGCAACACCAGCCACTTTTGATGAGGCTATGCGTCTTCCAAGTGAAGCAGCTAGAGTGCTCATGAATCTTTTTTATGATTCCGCACAAAATATGCTTCATGGATCTTCTGGAATTGCTTCTCTTCTTTCAGGTGCTCTTTATGAAGTGAAGACCACATTTTGGGAGATGGCTGGTGGATCAATTGAGGCATTTCAAGAAGGGGTGCGCTCCATTTGTATGGAAGCGTCTCAACTCACGCCTCCTCTTTTGGGCTCTGTTTATGAAGTGCGTCAAACAGTTCAAGAGTCTGTACTCGGTTTTGTGTATGCTGCAATGGAAACACTCACCTTTACTGGACATCAACTGCAACAGTTTACAGAAGCTCTTCCACCCGAGATGCGAGAGTTTTTTGCCTTACCAAAAACGGTTCTTCTAGAGGTGGTGCGTGCTCTTGTCGATCAATTTATTGCATCAGAGATGTTTATCTATACAGTTGGGAGTGCATCAAAAGGCACTTATAAAGAGCTTACCCAAACACTACAAGAGACTTTAGGTGGAGTGGTTCAAGAGATGGGGCAACTTGCTGTCAATGTGGGACACGAGATGGATCAAGCTCTAGCTGGTGGAGCAAAAGCGTGCTCGGAAATATCTGTTCCCCTCCTCGAGATTGGGGGAGGAGTTATTGAAGCAACATTAGGGTCCCTCTTCTCTGTTTCTCAAGGAAGCGTTCAAGCAACAACTGGAGCAATTCTACCACTGCAAGAGGTTGGAACAGAAGTTGAAAGAACAAGTTTGATCACGATTCATCTTGTTGCAGATCTTCTGCTCAACTCTAGCCAGGTTTGCAACAATTTTATGCCAGCCCTTTACAAGTCGATTAAAGAGGGAGGGCGCATTCCTCTTAATGTCATTGAAGCAACTGTTGCGCAAATTAGTCAAGAGCTTGAATCAAAGGGAATTGCAGTACGTCAAGGAACTCCTTTTGTGCTCAATTCTCTTGGTGAAGCGGTGCAAATTCCGCGTGAGATGGTAGAAGAGATTGTAAGAATCCTTGCCGATCATCTTCTTGGTGCATACAATGGTGCAAGAGGTTTGGATAAAGCTCTTAGAGAAGATCTTTCTGATACCTTTCAGATTTTAGTGGCCGATCCTTTTGCTAGGTATGCTTTACCGATTATTTACTTTATTGGTAGGCGTTTGAGACAGGCGCGTGAGGCGTCAGCGACTCGCTTAGCAGTGGTGTCGACTGCAACAGCAAGACGATGGAGTGAGCTTAGAATAAGTGTCAGCACAAGAATGGAACAAATCAGCGCCGCGATCGCAAGACGTACTCGACCTAGTTGATCACTATTTCGGAAGGCACTTTTCTAAAACACACGCCCTTTTTCTTGCCTATCTGCTTCACGCAACGCGGCAGGGGCATTTATGTGTTTATGTAGATGAAGAAAAACTCTACCCCTCACTCGGGGAAATCGACTCTGAGTTGATTGCCCAGGCAAAATCACTACCCGATCTTCCAATTGTTGTACGACATGAAAATCGTTGGTATTTGAAGCGAAGTTTTGATGCTGAACAAACCTTTCAAAACCATGTGATACGTTTACGGGATCAGAAGGTAGATTGCATTGATTTTCAGAAAGATCCCTCTCTCAATTTTGAGCAAGGGGCCGCTATTGAGCATGCATTTTCTCATGCGCTCACCCTTGTTTGTGGTGGACCTGGGACGGGTAAGACCTATACGGCTGCAACATTAATCCGTCACTTTCCAGGATCTGTTTTAGTTGCCGCTCCAACTGGGAAGGCGGCGGCTAATTTGCGTGCAGCACTTCCTGATTGCACTGTTAAAACGTTGCACGCTCTCTTATATTCTAAGCTTGATGCTGAGCTAATTGTGATCGATGAGGGGTCAATGATTGATGCCGAGATGATGGCAAAGCTTTTTGCTGCAATTCCTGAGGGTGCACGTCTTGTGATTTTTGGCGATCCAAATCAACTTCCCCCAGTAGAAGCTGGTTCGCTCTTCACCGATTTGGCGCAAGAGGGGTCTATTGTTTTGACAAAATGTCTCCGTGCCGAGTTGCAAGAGATTATCGATCTTTGTGAAGCGGTCAAGCGAGCAGAGATGATACCCTATAAACCACTTCCAAGTGTGGAAGAGCTTGTTACTTTGATTCGAGGTTCATCAGCAACTATTTTGACACCCCTTCGTAGGGGTCTTTATGGCGCCCAATATCTCAATCAACTAGTCCATCAAAAAGATGAGGGTGCTCCAATTATGATCACTGCTAATGATACCAAAATTGACCTCTATAATGGAGATGTTGGAACTCTTCATGGAGATGAGGCACATTTTGGGCAAAGAAGGGTCCCTCGTTATCTCTTGCCTCCCTACACATATGCCTATGTGCTCTCTGTCCACAAAAGTCAAGGAAGCGAGTATGAGGATGTGATTGTTTTGCTCCCTGAAGGGAGTGAGCGTTTTGGAAAAGAGATGCTCTACACAGCTGTGACGCGTGCTAAAAAGAGAGTGACTCTTTATGCGGCTGAAGGAGTGTTAGAAAAGGTGCTGTTAACTCAGATGAAAAGGCTATCACACCGCTCGATGCCAAGTGAACTCATAGGCAAGGGCGGAAAGTCCCGCCCCCAAGTTTAAAAGACTACTTGCAATGCCACATGCTGAGTTTGAGCGGCTTGTGAGATCAAAAACGAGCGCACTTAAATCGAAGGTGCGTTTGATGATCTCCATAGCATTCTGTTTTTTGTCAGATTTTGGGTCACCAACTTTTTGCACGGCTTGTATAAGAGCTCCTACCATAGCTAAAGTCCAAATAGAGGCAATTGAAACATAGATGCGGCTCAAATGAGTCTGTTTGATCTTAAAAGCATTCACGTTGTGAAGTGTTGTAACTAGGCAAAGGATGCGTGCAGCAAAAAGAGAAACTTTAGCAACTGCCCATGCACATCCCTTCCACTTGTAGTGTTTTTTATCCTCGCTCAGCTTCAAAGAGCCATCATCATTCATCTCGATAAAAGCAGATAGTGTCACCATCTCTCCAATATCCCAGTAGATATGTGAGAGATAGACAACATCCCATGCATTGGAAAAGGCAGAGATAATACGAACAGAGCGCTCTCCCGTTTTTTTTTGCTGCAGATCATAGGTGTGCGTAACAAGTCGAGAGATAGCGAGACCAGAGCGCAAGGAGCGCTCCAAGTTCTCGCTACTTTGATCTAGAAATCTAAAAAAAAGTCTCGATTGATTTGACCAGGATATTGAAGCCATAACAGACAGATTTTAAAGCACTTTTGCTTATAAGTCTAGCCCACTTTTCTCTCGCTTTTTCGAGAAAAATATGGGCTAGAACGTCTTATTGAGGTTGGTGCCAAGCGCATTCATAAGCTAGCGAGCTAAGTCCTGAACCTAAGCTAAGGACAGCACTAGCAACCCCACAACCATAGCTTGAGCTTTTTGCAATGTCGAAGACAGACGAGAGCAAATCAAAGCCATTTCGTGTCATATCCATGAAGGCTCTGCGGTTGTACTGCCCTATGGTGATGCGACCTGCTGTTAGCTCTGTTGACGAAGGAACTTGCATTGCATCTTTTGCCGCCAGGTAAAGCCCGCAAGCTGAAACAAGGGTAAAAGCTGCTGAAGTGGCATGGTCAATACGTTGAGTATGCTTCGTGTCAAGTTGATATGCATTCTTGCTATTGAGCCAGTTAGTTAAATTAAGGGCGCGTCCCACAAAAAGTGCAACTTTAAGGGTGATAAGAGCAAATGAGTTCCATACATAGTGCCCTTTATCAACTTTAAGGGATCCATCAGGGTTAGTTTGGATGAAAGCTGATCCAGAGAAAAAGCCGCCAATAGCCCAGGTTAGACGAGAGAGGCTAACAACTGCACCAGCATCACTCACTCCATCACGGATTCTAGTTGGCAAAGCAACGCCTTTTCCTTGATGCTGCATGACTTGAATGGCAATATTTGTGGCAGCAGTTGTAGACTGGAGGGTGCGGTCGACCATCTCAGCACCGTCATCAGAAAACCTAATCCAAGTCCTAAAACGATCGATAAGTGGCGTGCTAACTGACATAATATAAGTCCCTCCTTTTTGAACTGGAGGGCATTATAAAAGAATGACTAAGAAAACTCCACATAAAAGAATTATTACTAACCCATATTTCTCGAAAAGTGTGAGAAATGCTGGTTAACTGGAGAAGGAGACAACTCTTTTTTGGGCGCGCATTTTTGTGCGTGCAGCCTTATTTCTCGTGTAAATACCTCTTTTGACACCTTTATCCATCATGCTATAAAAAGCTGAGAGGCGTGCAGTAATCGCTTCACGGTCATTTCCTTTAAGAGATTCTTGAAAATCACGCTGAGAAGTACGAACTTCTGATTTGAATGCTTTATTGATTAAACGTTTTTTTTCGTTTGTGATGTCCCTTTTTTGAGCAGTTGGACGTTTCTTTGCTACTTTTTCTTTTTCGTCAGCCATGTGTATCCCTTTTTTCCGAGTGATCATAGATGAAATTCAGATATTCGTAAAGAGGATAGTGTGTTATATATACCTATATAACCAACAAGGGTATAAAGAACAATGCATCGAAATGGTCCTTTCATTCTATTACTTGTTGGTATAGTCGCTGTGGCAGCCTGGTTTGGAACTAGAGCTACGTCAGCTCTTGTCGCCTATACTAGACTCAATTCGGAGGCTATAGCTCAAATTGAAAGTCTTGAAATCAAAGAGAGGAAGGCCGATCGCTATCAAATAGTTGCTACCTATATTTTTGAGTCAAAATTTGGGCAACAACGCGCCACAGCTCCCATAGGTCCTCTCTACAAAAATCCGTGGTCAGCAGAGAAGGGAGTTGAAAAATTTAGAGGAAAATCTTTGCATATTTGGTACAACGAGAAAAAGCCCACTTATAGTGCTACGGCCAGAGTATTCCCAATGAAAATTACCCTTTCTACGACCATTTTGATAGGGTTGATGCTCTACTTCATTGGTCTTGGAGTCTTTGTAGGAGGTCAACGTGCCAATCGATCTTAAAGCAAAAGCTTATACAGCCCGTTTTTTTCCAGAGAATGGGATGAACTTTGTTAGCCTAAAAAAGGGTGAAATTGAGGCAATTGATCAGTCTACCAAGCCTCTTTTTGAAGAGCGATCTGCTGGTTTGGGTGCGATGATTGGACCTCACTTTCATCGTCGAAAAATTTTCCCTCCCCTTTCTGATCCAAAGCTTTTTCCACGTGTCACAAAATCGGGAGACCCCCTGTCCCATGGCATTGGGCGCTATGCCCCTTGGAATGTCCTTTTTTCAGACAAGGATCAAATTAAAGCCGAGCTAAACGGAAGCGATATATGGAATGGGATTGCTCTTAAAGATATTGAAGGGCAAGATTTTAAAATGACCTATACTGCTAAGTTGAACGAGGAGGGGCTTCATATTGAGCTCTCAGTAGTTAGTGACACAGAATCAGTTGTTGGACTGCATACCTACTATGCGCTGGCAAATGGTATAGGTAGAATAAGGGCAAATGTAAAAGATACTTATAATGATGGGGGAATATTTAAGCAGATTCCTTCTACATGGAACTATCTAGATGGTCATTTAATCTATGATCTCAATCAAGAAACAGATTTTGGTTTTCTTCCTTATCCCGATACAATGCAAGGGGATATACATATGGAAACAGCCTCACATCAGGTGCGTGTTCGCTATTGGTCTGACAATGAAGAAAATTCATGGCAGCTTTGGCATCCAACTGGCTTCTCTTTTGTCTGTATCGAACCAGTGTCGGCGAAAAATCCGCGCGGGTGTCGATTAAGTGTGAGTCGGATTAAAATTCTTATTTCGATTCTCTAATTAATCTGTTATAGAGAAATTTATGGAAAAAACGATTCTAAAAAGAAAAGTTTCTATTAGTCTAAATCAATGGCATTTTTACATTTTGGTCTTTGCTTGTTTTATTTTTCCCATTTTTCTTACCATGTGCTGTGTAAAAAATAGAGGGGAAGTTGTCCTTGTGGCACTCCTCCCGTCAGTGCTCAGTGGAATTGGAGGCTACTATTTGCTGCGCAGTTGGGAGCGTCGTTTTAGGATGGCTGTAAAAGGTCTTGTTGAGCAAAAGTGTCAGCAGCTCAATGTAATACCATCAGATCAGATTGAGAATTTTCGGAACGAATTTGAACGGGCAAGAGTTGGGTATGAACATCAGATCGATTTGCTTCACTCTTCTGTCCAAAAAAGCAAAGAGCAAGTCAATGAGCTTAACTTGGAGATGGACAAAAAGTTAGAACAGATGCGTATGGCTTATCTTGAATTTGAGGATTTGCGCAAAGAATATACCCGTCTTGAAGAGGAGTATGAGCGTTATAAAGGGGAAATTCAAAATCAATTGAATCATAAAGACTCTTTGCTTTCTGACTATCAGCACACAATTTCAGAACAGCGTGCAATTATTGAGAAAAAGCAAGGCTACATCACGAAGCTTGAGGGAAAGGTACGTGATTTGATGTACGAGATCCGTAGTTTGCTGCAAATTGAAGATCCCCTATTAGAAAAAATTCCAATGGCAAAAGAAGAAGATCATCTAAATACAAGTGCGCGACAAAAGCCATACGACCATTCATTACAGATCGCACGCTATTTGCAAATGGCAGAACAAAGTACAGGAGCCGATCATCTAGGGGGACGTTTTATTGATAGTTCTGTGAATCGATATGCGATTGATCTTCGCCCTCTTTTTGATCATTTGCGAGAGGAGAGTAGCGGTCTTGTGTTTGTCTATTCACAATTCGAAAGTAAGCTTTTATTTGTCAATAAAGCTGTAAAAAATTTATTGGGTTGGTGTGGGGAGAAGTTTATAAAGGATTTCCAGGAGCTGATTGTCCAAGGCTATCCAGAGTGGAGCCTCGCAATCAAAGAAATTTCACGAGATAGAGAAAAAAAATTGCGCTTGGTGGTAAAAACAAAAAGTGGAGAGCAAAAATCTCTAGACTGTTACATGGGAGTGATCACAAAAGGGCCATTTGCTAACTACATTATTGGAATGATGATTAGTTAGTCATCTTTTCTAACAAGTAGAGTAGAGAAGATTTAAGAGAGAAACGGCTTTTTTTTGAAGGTTTTTGTGGCTGATGGGCTATCCACTCTCGCTTTAGGTTGAGATCAAGGTTTTTGAGATAGATGGGGTAGCGTTTTGAGGTAGCAATGCGCCTTCCTTGAGAAATCTGACAGAGCTGTTCATAGATAAAAAGCTCTTTTGAAATAAAATAGTAAGGATGCGCTTGCAAAAAGAGTTCAGCATCGCTTAAGCTCGGTCGATTAAACTGTTGATCGAAAAGAATCCAAATCACCCGGTAGCCGGCAAGTTTATAGTCAGCCATTCGCCGCTCTACCTCCATTGCAGAGATTGGGGAGCATTGGATTTCGAAGATCCATCGTTTGGCAGGCCAAACAAGATCTGCGATGCGCCGAATTGTTGGAAAGGGTTGTTCAAGAATAATTTTTTCAGGAGAAAGTTGTTGTTGCAGAAAATCTTGAATTTTCAGATGAAAGGTACTACGCATTTGAAGACGGCAAGTAGAGGTGCTCAGGTGATAGAAGTGAGGGCGGCGACGGCGTCCAGAGCGCAAACGCAAAGGGCGGTTACACTCAAAGCAGGTGTAGAGCTCGCCGCGAGAGGCTTTATCGGCTCTGACAGGATTTCCTTGAGAGCTGCAAGCAAGTGTTTGCATAAAGTCACCAAATCAGTATAGTAATACAGAACTCTTATTTTTCATGAATAAAACGAAAAAAACAACACCAGAATCTAACGAAGAATATAATCAAAAATTGGAAGAGCTTGTAGCTCTTGCCAAAGATCAGGGATTTATCACCTATGAAGAGATCAATGAGATCCTTCCGATGAATTTCGATGACCCTGAGCAAATTGATCATGTTCTTATCTTTTTGTCCGGGATGGATATCCAGGTTTTGAATCAAGCCGATGTTGAGAGGCAAAAAGAGCGGAAAAAAGAGGCAAAAGAGCTCGAAGGGATTGCGAAAAAGGCTGAGGGAACTCCTGATGATCCAGTTCGCATGTATCTTAAAGAGATGGGCTCAGTTCCCCTGTTAACTCGTGAAGAAGAAGTTGAAATCTCCAAACGGATTGAAAAGGCGCAGGCTCAAATTGAGCGCATCATCATGCGATTTCGTTATTCAACTCAGGAAGTGATTTCTATCATTGCAGCTCTCATTGGTGGAAAAGACCGTTTTGATAAGGTCATTTCAGAAAAAGAAGTTGAGGACAAGCCTCACTATCTCAAGCTTCTTCCTAAGCTATCGGAGCTGCTCAAACACGAAGATCAAATTCTTAAAGAGCTACTAATTTCTTTACGCAATGAGAAACTAAAAAAAGATGAACGAGCAAAACTATCCGATGAGCTTGAAAAATGTCGCATTCGGATGCAAGCTTACCTAGGTCGTTTCCATTCACGTGCCAATATTATCGATGATTTTGCTGAGGTTGTTTTTAGAGCCTACGATCGCTTCTTAGAACTCGATAAAGAGGTGAGTGAGCTTGTTTCTCGAGCTGAGCGAAATAAGTTCGCTGCTATTAAACTTTTATCTGCGAAACGGAAATTGCAAAAAAGAGAAATTGCTGCAGGACGCACACTTGATGAGTTCAAAAAAGATGTTCGCATGCTGCAGCGGTGGATGGACAAGAGTCAAGAGGCAAAGCGCGAGATGGTTGAATCAAACCTCCGCCTTGTTATCTCCATTGCAAAAAAATATACCAACAGAGGCCTATCCTTTTTGGATTTAATCCAAGAAGGAAATATGGGTTTGATGAAAGCTGTCGAAAAATTTGAATATAGACGTGGCTATAAGTTTTCAACCTATGCAACTTGGTGGATTAGACAAGCCGTCACACGTGCAATTGCAGATCAAGCACGCACCATTCGAATTCCTGTCCACATGATTGAAACGATTAATAAAGTTCTTCGTGGAGCAAAAAAGCTGATGATGGAAACAGGGCGTGAGCCCACTCCAGAAGAGCTAGCGATGGAGCTTGGGATCACAGCAGAGAGGGTGCGTGAAATTTATAAAATCGCACAACACCCCATCTCCCTTCAAGCCGAAGTTGGAGAGGGTGGAGAGAGCCAGTTTGGCGATTTTCTCGAAGATACAGGGGTTGAATCTCCAGCAGAGGCAACCGGCTACTCCATCTTGAAAGATAAGATGAACGAGGTGCTAACCACGCTTACTGAGCGAGAGCGCATCGTCTTGATTCAACGCTTTGGCCTTTTAGATGGCAAGCCAAAGACTCTCGAAGAGGTGGGCGTTGCTTTCAATGTGACACGAGAACGCATTCGACAAATTGAAGCTAAGGCGCTACGCAAAATGCGCCATCCTATTCGCTCGAAGCAACTACGAGCTTTCTTAGATCTCCTTGAAACTGAATGACCTTCTTCCAGATCTTGAAATACGTTCTGGTCAACAGGCCATGCTTCAAGATGTAGAGGTCGCTTATTTAGAAGAACAGATTTTGCTGATAGAAGCTGGAACAGGAATTGGCAAAAGCATGGGTTATCTTCTTCCTGCTCTTAACTGGGCCGCAAAAACAGGCGAAAAAACGGTTGTCTCAACGCATACGATTGCTTTACAAGAACAGCTTTTAGAGAAAGAACTCCCTCTTCTTCTTGATGCACTCAATTTAGACCTCAAAGTTGTATTGCTCAAAGGAATGGGGAATTATATCTGTTTGCGCAAAGAGAATGAAGGGCAACTACATGTTTTAGCCGATCGAGAAAGCTGTACCCATAGCAAGTGTTCCTACTTCAACAAATGCACTTACTTCCGGCAAAAAAGGGAGGCAGAAAAAGCTGACCTCATCATTGTAAACCACCACCTTCTTTTTGCTGATATGGCGTTTGATCACGCAGTCATCCCCGAATATGATCGACTGATCATAGATGAAGCGCACCATATTGAAGATGTGGCAACACACTATTTTGCAGGGCGCGTCAGCCGCACTCACCTTCTTAAGCTTGCACAGAAAGATAGCGACTTTATCCACGCAATTGAGGCCCTTTTTCAGGAAATTGGACCACCCAAAAGGATTCACGAACTTCCCTGGATAAGCGCTGCAAAGCGAGTGGTTTATCTAGGAACACTTCTACTTGATACAATTGAAGATGAAACTGTGATGCTCCAGCTTGAAAAAGTGCTTACAACCCTAGACGACTTTGTCTCTTCACCTCTTAACGATGGGACTGTGCGCTGGATTGAAGAGGGAGTGCTTGTGCGCGCTAAACTTGAGGTTGCCTCCTTTCTCAAAGCAAATCTTTTTGACAAACTTCCCACAGTTGTTCTTTGCAGTGCCACGCTGACAACAGCTGGAAGCTTTACCTACATCAAAAGCCGGCTTGGCATTGAAAAGGCAGAAGAGCGCATTTATGAGAGTCCTTTTAACTATGAATCACAAGCAATTTTTGTCATTCCAACAGATATTCCTGAGCCCAACCACCCCGCTTTTTATCAAGCAGCTCAAAATCTTATTTGGGACGCCATTGAAAAAAGTGAAGGGGGTGCTTTTGTCCTTTTCACCTCCTATGCCATGCTCAATGCGTGCCACCTAGCGATGAAAGAGCAAATTGCCGATGCTGGCTATCCTCTTCTTATCCAAGGAACTAAAAATCGCACAGATTTGCTCAATGCTTTTCGAGAAACGCACAACAGCGTTCTTTTTGGCACTGATTCATTTTGGGAGGGTGTCGATGTTGTAGGAGATGGGCTTCGGTGTGTGATTTTGGCTCGCCTTCCTTTCAAAGCGCCTGGAGACCCCCTTTTTGAAGCGCGCTCTGAAAAAATCGTGCAAGAGGGGGGGTCTGCTTTCTTCGACTACGCACTGCCCCAAGCCATTGTGAAATTCAAACAAGGCTTTGGGCGCTTGATTCGCAACAAAGATGATCGGGGGAGCGTTATTTGCCTTGATAGTCGTCTTATTAAGAAAGGATACGGCAAACTCTTTTTACAAAGCCTCCCTCCGTGTGCCAAAGAAGCAGTCCCTATGGCACATATTTCATCTCTTTTAGAGAATTTTTTCTAAAATTTAATATACTATTATTGCAAATAAATTATGGAAGGGGGTCAGGCCGGACATTCGGACATTTGAGAGATAATGAGTTTTAAATCAGCGATTTCAGTTTGAATTAGCTCAGAATGTTCACTTTTATAAGTTAATCTAGCAGCTAGTCGGCTTAGGGCGTT
>CAMAUB010000003.1 GCA_945861315.1 Chlamydia trachomatis | reverse complement strand
ATTCAGAGGAGATTTCTCGAAAATTTTTGGGATTTTTTCCGAAGGGAAGGGTCTTGTACCCTTTTCGAGGAAAAAAGCGCAAAAAGATCGAGAAAGATCCCTGAAGATCTGCGGGATAAACCCAAAACTCAGGTTACTATCCACGTATGCTGAGCCAAACCTCTCTAGCTGGCTTAGCGCGTCTACCTCAGATCACGCTTCCAATTGGTGGCCTCTGTGTTGGCCTCTTTTTTGTCGGGGCATATGGAAGTGACCTAGTGCTGCTATCAATTGCTCGTGCGTTTTTGAAGAGTGACGGCAAAAAAGCCATCCATCCCTCCAAAAGAGGGGTGTGAACAGAATGGGGAACCTACCATTTCAACGGGGTAAGTTTTAAGAAAGTAATCAAGCTGCCTCTCGTTCTCATCCTTTAGAAGACTGCAGGTGGCATAGACAATTTTTCCTCCGGGTTTGACATAGCTTAAGCTCTTTTCAAAAATCTCTCTTTGTAGCTTGATGTGACGCTGAAGTGTGTCAAGAGAAAACCGCCACTTCTGGTCAGGGCTGCGCCTGAGTGTTCCAGTTCCACTACAAGGAGCATCAACAAGAACCCAGTCCATTTTTTTCTTCAGGGATGAGAGATCAGATCCTAGATATTGAACATTTTGGATTCCAGCGCGCCTTAACCGTTTTTTTGCCTGCTCAAGAATAAAGGGGCGAATGTCGTGGAGGTAGACTTGTCCTCCACCTTCCATTTTATATGCATAGGCAAGTGTTTTTCCACCGCTTCCAGCACAGTAGTCAAGTACTTGGTCATCAGGCCCGACGGCAACCATTTCTGAAACAAGCTGGCTCGCCTCATCTTGGATCTCAAAAAGACCTCCTCGATATTCAGGCATAGCAAGCAGAGGGATACGCATTTTAAAGTTGATTCCGTGGGCAGATTTTTCACATGCGGTGACATCGTGCTCTTGTGCCCACTTGAAAAGCATCGATTCTCTTGTGGTTTTTAAAGGATTGATACGAACCGTTGTAGGAGCAGCAGTATTGCACACCTGTGCCAGATAAGAGGCTCTCTCTTCTCCATAATCTTTTACAAGGAGATCGAAAAGCTCTTTAGGTGAGCTAACACGTACGTGAAGGGGGATTGAATTGACCGATAGATACTGTGTGGGTTGAAATTGAGAAAAGATAGCATAACGCCTTTCCCAAGTTGTAGAGGTCCCAATAAGATGATCTAAGAGCAGCCGCCAGCGTGTCATGCCGTAGACAGCTTCTGAGATGATGCGGCGATCATTTGCTCCAAGAGCTTTGTGAGCGCGAAAATAGTGGCGCAAAAATAGATCCAAAGGTAGATATTGGTTATCAAATCTTCTTAAAAGTTGAAACAAATGATATTCGGGAAAAGAAAACTTCATGTCGACCCATTATAAATCAATTCTGAAAATAATCATATCATTTATTATTATTGCCTTAGCTCAACCTGACTGGAGTATTGTGGCCTCTCTACTCGCAGCTTGTTGTGGCTATGCATTCTTCTGGCAAGGCATTAAGGATTTCTCTAGTTCAAAACGTTTTTATATATCTTTTGTGTGGATGGCTCTAATTCAGATAATTCAGATGAGCTGGCTGCTGTCGGATGGCTATGTTGGAGCTAGTATTTGGGCCCTTCTTGCATTTTTAGCAATCTGGGTCGGTTTTCAGTGGGGGATTCTCTCCATTTTTATCGATCGATCCCCCTGGATTGTGGCAGGTTTTTGGGCAGTGACTGAATGGTCGCGCATGTTTATCTATTGTGGCTATGCTTTTAATCCGGTTGGTTTGTCTCTGACAGCCACAAATTATGGCAGTCAGATCCTCAGTCTAGTAGGCGTTTATGGTTTGAGTTTTCTTGTGATTGTAACCAATCTTCTTTTCTATCACAGGCGAGCTATGGCGCTCACTTTAGCTTTGATTCCATATCTCCTAGGGGGCGTGATCTATCATATTCATCAACACAAGATGAAAAATGCACAAGTTATTGAAATACTTCTAGTTCAACCAGTTATCGAACCAAAACAGGTCAATAATGTTCTTTGGGAAAAATTTTGCGCCCTTCTAGCACCCTACTTCGGAGAACATTTAGATCTCATCGTCTTCCCTGAATCAATTCTTCCCTTCATTGCTCATGAAGAAGTGTTCTACACTTCATGGGTTGATCAGATGTTTGCACACTTCTTTCAAGGGAAAACAAGTGGCCTAACAAAGTTCAAAGTGAGCAACGTTGATATAGCCTATGCTCTTTCACAACTATTCAATGCAGATTTTGTCATAGGTCTTGAAGACGATAATCACAATGCGGCTTTTTGCTTTTCTCAAGGTGAGAAGACTCATTATCATAAGCAGGTTCTGCTCCCATTTGGGGAGTATATTCCGCTTGGATTCAACCTTATTTCCAAACACCTGCCTCCATGTGGAACATTTGAAAAAGGAAAGCAAACACGTCTTTTGGGAAAAGCTCTGGGTATTTCGATCTGCTATGAAGAAATGTTTGGTAACTTGATGCGAAAAAACAGACTTCTCGGCGCAAAAATCATGGTAAATATCAGCAACGATATTTGGTATCCGCTCTCACGCTTACCCATGGTGCACTACATGCACGGTCGCTTGCGCGCTATTGAAATGGGATTGCCTCTTGTGCGAGCTTGCAACTCTGGTGTGACATGTGGTGTGGATGCCACGGGAAAAATGATAGCAACCCTTCCCCATGAACAGAGGAAAAAAAAGGCTGTCGAAGGAACCTTGAAGTTATCATTACCACTTTATCGTTATCCAACGTTATATACATATGTAGGGGACTACTTAGTTTTAGGGATCGCCTTTTTATTACCTATTACTGCCTTACGGCCCCTTAGATTTAAACGCATGAGGTCAAAATTCAGAAGAGTATAGGCCAACTCTTGTAGAAAAAGAGGACTATCCGATAAAGTTGTCTCCCATGTATACCCGCTCGCAAAGAACCCTTAAACGAAAAGTCTCTTTCTGCGGAATAGGCATCCACACCGGAAACAAAGTGACCATGACTTTTTGCCCAGCACCTGCTCACTTTGGTATTCAATTTCAGCGAGTTGATCTGCCTGGAAAGCCCATCATTCCAGCTGCTCTTGAATATGTCCTTGATACTTCCCGAAGTACAACAATTGGAATCGGCTCTTGCATGGTTCATACCGTTGAACATGTACTTGCAGCTTTATCTGCCTACCAGATCGATAACCTTTGCGTTCAAGTTTCTGAAAAAGAGCCACCTATAGGTGATGGAAGTTCACAGCCATTTGTGCATCTTATTGAAGAAGCGGGGATTGAAGAGCAAAGTGCAACTCGGCCTATCGTAACGCTTAAAAAACCTATTTATTATTCAAAAGGAGGAGTTCATTTAGTTGCTCTTCCTTCAGATGAATACAGAATTAGCTATACACTCAACTACCCTAATACTCCAGTGATTCGCTCTCAATACTTCTCTCTTTCTGTTTCTGGGGTTAACTTCAAAGAGCAGGTCGCTCGCTGTCGCACTTTTGCGTTATATGAAGAGATTAGCCATCTGATGGAGAAGGGGTTAATCCGTGGTGGAAGTTTAGATAATGCTGTGGTTATTAAAGATGATGCCATTTTGAGTAAAGAGGGATTACGCTATCCAGATGAAATGGTTCGCCACAAGATTTTGGATGTTGTAGGAGATCTTTCTCTTGTCGGATTTCCTTTTTTAGCCCATATTATTGCGATTTGTTCGGGACATGAAACAAATGTCGCATTTGGAAAAAAAATATTAGAGGAAGGTGTATGAGTGAGATAGTATTTGACATCCATCAGATTCGAAAGATTTTGCCTCATCGCTATCCATTTCTTCTTGTAGATCGCGTTTTAGAGATAGATTTAGAGAAACATACAATTTTGGGGCAGAAAAATGTTTCGATAAATGAACAGTTTTTCCAGGGGCATTTTCCTGAGGCACCTATTATGCCAGGAGTTTTAATCTTAGAAGCGCTTGCACAGGTAGGAGGGATCCTCCTTCATGAGAGTGGATTTCAAGATAAGATTGCTCTTTTTTTAAGTATCACCGATGCGAAATTTCGCAAACCGGTTATGCCTGGAGATATTTTGCACCTTTATGCAGAAGCTAAGCTATTTAGCAGCAAGGGTGGCAGGATTTATGCCAAGGCCACAGTGGGTTCAAAGGTTGCATGCGAGGCGAAAATCGGGTACGCTCTAATTAACAAAGCAGATTTTTTTGAAGGATAAGTTCATGTCGGAAAAAATTCATCCACTCGCAATTGTTCATCCTAAAGCAAAGATTGGGAAGGATGTTGAGATAGAACCATTTGCGGTTGTTAAAGAAAATGTCACTATTCTAGATGGTGCAACGATTAAATCGTCTGCATACATTGATGGTTATACCACAATCGGTGAGAAGACGATCATTTGGCCTGGTGCTGTAATTGGAACAAAAACACAAGATCGTAAATATCGTAATGAACGCACCTATGTTAAAATTGGAAATCATTGCGAAATTCGAGAATTTGCAACAATCAACTCTTCAACATCAGCAGAATCGACGGTCAGTGTAGGTGATCACTCACTGATTATGGCTTACTGCCATATTGCCCATAACTGCACAGTTGGCAACCACGTAACCATCAGCAATAACTCTCTATTAGCTGGGCATATCATCGTTGAAGATTATGCAACACTAGGTGGAATGACACCAGTTCATCAGTTTGTTCGCATTGGTTGTCATGCTATGGTTGGTGGAATGAGCCGCGTCACTCATGATGTACCTCCCTATACAATTGGTGGGGGCATTCCCTATTGTTTAGGTGGGATAAATCGCATTGGGCTTAAGAGGCGTCAATTCCCATTTGAAGTGCGCAAAGCTCTTTTCCAAGCATATAGACTTATCTATCGCTCTCGCCTTCTTCTTCATGAAGCGTTAGCTGCAATTGAAAACGAAGTTGAAATGTTTGCTGAAGTTAGACACTTTGTCGATTTTTGCAAACAGACAAAACGGGGTTTGATTGGGATGAGAGGAATTCATCAAGGAATTTCAAACAAGCCAGATGAGTATAACACCGAATTATCCGATGTCTCACCAGAGGATCTCCTTGTAGGAGCAGCCGGAAAAAGGAGTTAAACCCAAATTTCTCATTTTGAGGTTGGATGAGTGTAGGTTTAAAAATTGTTTTTTTCGGTACTCCTTCTATTGCGGGTGAAATCCTCAAATATCTACTAGATAATCAAGTTGAGGTTTTGGCTGTTGTCACCAAGCAAGATAAACCGCTTGGGCGTAAAAAAGAACTGATACCCCCCCCGGTAAAAGTGTTGGCTAAAGAGCGCGGCATTGCAGTTTATCAACCAGTTAAAGCATCAGATCCAGAATTTGTCTCCTTTCTCAAGACGCTTCATGCAGATCTATTTGTTGTTGCAGCCTTTAGTGAAATTTTGAAAGAAAATTTGCTAGAAGTTTCTCGCCTAGGCTGCATTAATGTTCACGCCTCGCTTCTTCCAAAATTTCGAGGAGCGGCTCCCATTCAACGCTGTATTATGGCTGGAGAGAAAGAGAGTGGGGTAACCATCATGATGATGGATAAGGGGCTTGATACGGGTGGAATGCTAACAGTTGTTAAAACATCCATTTACCCCGATATGAATGCAGGGGAGCTTGCAGAGCAACTCATTATTATAGGTTCAAAAGCGCTTTTGCATGTTATTCAAAATTTTGAAGCCTATACGCCCATTGCTCAGAAAAATGAAGAGTCAACCTATGCTAAAAAGCTCTCTTTGGAAGATGCTGAAATCATGTGGGATGCTCCAGCTGATCAAATCTATAATCAGATTCGAGGCGTTAGCCCAAAGCCAGGCGCTTGGTGTATCGTTGAAGTACATGGAGAGAGAAAAAGACTCAAGTTGAAAAAAGCCCGTCTAAGTTCCCTTCAAGGAATTCCTGGTAAGATAGTAGGCAAGCCGCTTATTGTTGCCTGCCAAAGTGGTGCAATTGAAATTTTAGAGGTGCAACTTGAGGGGAAGAAAGAGTTGCCCTCGGAACTCTTTATGCGCGGAACAGACAACATTAAATTTTAATTGTTTAGGTTGCGTTTCGCTCTTTACTTTTTCCAAATATTAACCTATGATCGACCCCTTAATAACTTAAGGAGAGCTTAAAATGGCATCATCCGTAGTCTACCAATCGCCTAGTTTATGGGATAAATGTTTAACTATGACAGTTGGAAATGTTTCGAAATATCCTCTTCCTGAGGACTCATATTTTGGAAGTTTGTGCGATCGCATAACAAGTGCTGTAGGGCGTTGTCTTAGTATGATTGAGGGGGCTGCTCTTCTCGATAAAACTCTAAAGCTTGTAGATGCTGGGTTGAAACTAACTAAGCATATTTCTCCAGAGGCCTACCAGCCAGCGGCACCCATGCACAAGGGGATTACAGAGGTGCGTGGATGGATCGGGGGAATTAAGATTCCAGGGGGCTTATGGCGTGTTGTGGCAGCTGCTCGAAACCTTTGGGATCTCTCTACAAAAACAGCAACAACGGGAGAGTCCCTTAGCATGAATGCTAGAGGATGGATGGCAGGCGATCCTTCAAAGGCTAAACACCATCAAACGATCACAACTGTAGCTCTTCAACGGCTAGCAATCATACATCAATCTCTCTCCCTTGTAGCCGACTCTCTTTATACTGCCGCTTTCATATCTAAAACATTTAAGTTCATCGACACAAAATATTCTGTTATGAAAGATAAGATGTTGAGTTTCTCAAAGTCGTTTCCAAATATTTTCTTTGCTCTTCACATTGTAACAGTGCCTAAGGTGCTTATTGGAATGAAGATCGAGCATGACACCTTTGCGCGTGATACTCGAGTCTCTGTTGTCTTGGATTCGAGTATATCCTTAGAAAAAGCGCGCGGTTTGTGTCAAAAACGACGAGATCTAGAGATAGCTCACTGGCGTAATCAGACAGGCGCTGTCATTGAACTTGTAAAGACCGGCTTTGAATTTGTTGGTGATGGGGCAAATCTATCTAAGACAGCAAGTCCGGTTGTTGCGCTTGTCTCAACTGTTGGAGTGGCCGTGTTTGACTTTGCTGGTTCTTGGCTTAAAACGATGTAGAGAAATTATATTAGACAAAAAAGGGAGCTCTTTGATAAGCTCTCTTTTTCATTTCTTAAGTGAGAAACTTCTTCCTGAGAAAGCCCTTTCAGTTCGGTAACGCAAGCGTTACTAAGAAAGGTAATCCGGGCTTAGACCTAAGAAAGATGAGTATTTAATTTTATTTTAGGAATTGTCCTATGACACTTAAACTAATGGGAAGAAAGCGGGGGATGACCCAGCGCTTTGACGAATCAGGAAATGTTGTTGTTTGCACGGTTATACATGCAGAACCCAACGTTGTGACTCAAATCAAGCGAAGAGAATCTGACGGGTATAATGCTCTTCAGCTCGGCTTTGATAAAATCATAACGAAAGATCCACGTACAGTCCAAAAGAGAGTGACAAAGCAACTGCTTGGGCATTTTCAAAAGGCCAATATTGAGCCAAGGCGCTTTCTCTCTGAAGCAAGAATTGAAAACGTTGATGAGTATACGGTAGGGCAAGAGATTGGAGTCACTGTATTCAATGATGAAACATTTATTGACGTCTGCGGTGTGAGTAAGGGGAAGGGATTCCAGGGTGTCATTAAGAGACACAATTTTAAAGGTGGTCCTGCTGCTCATGGATCTGGCTTTCACCGTCATGGCGGTTCAACAGGTATGCGTTCAACTCCGGGTCGTACACTTCCAGGGCAGAAAAAAGCAGGAAGAATGGGTAATGAAAAAGTGACCATTCAAAGTTTACGCGTCCTTTTGGTTGATGAAGGAAAGAATTTGATTGTCGTTGAAGGTTCTGTCCCAGGTCCTCAAGGTGGAGTTGTTTGGATGGCCTCAGCAGTAAAGAAAAAGAAGAAGAATAAACATGGTTAATCTCAAAACATACACTCTTAGCGGAGAAGGTTCTGGAGAGGTTGCGGTCAATAAGGATCTCCTAGAGGGAGAGACGAATCGACAGCTGATCAAGGACTATATCGTTGCTCTGAGAGCTAACACTCGTCAGTGGTCCGCAAGTACAAAAGGTCGCAAAGAAGTTAGTCACTCTAATAAAAAGCCGCGCAAGCAAAAGGGAACTGGTAGTTCGCGTCAAGGAACTCTAGCTGCCCCTCAGTGTAGAGGTGGAGGAATAGTCTTTGGCCCAAAACCTAAATTCAATCAGCATGTACGTATTAACCGTCAGGAGAAAATCGCAGCAACAAGACAGCTTCTTGCTGAAAAGATTCAAGCTGGTCGCGTTTATATTATGGATGATTTTGCTGATTTGAAAACCCCACAAACAAAAACAGTTTGTGCTTTTTTACGCTCTTTAAAATTGGAAGTGCGCCCAACTCTCTTTGTTGGAGAGGGTTCTTTTCAAGATAATGTGAGCATTCCATCAGATAAGCATGACATTATGAAGAAAAGTATTCGCAATATTCCCCGTTCGGCATTTGTGCTAGCTGCAAATGTCAATGGATATGATGTCGTCTGTGCACACTACATTGTGGCTACAAAAGCAGCATTTGAAGAACTCACAAACCGGTTGGTGGAAGTATGAGTAGTCCGTATAAGATTGTCATCTCAAGACACATTACTGAGAAAACAACAATGTTAGAGCAATTGCAGAATGCTGAGAGTAATCCAAGTGTTGCACGTTGCAAAACACCAAAATATGTTTTTATTGTTGATCCGAAGGCTAGTAAGCCTGAAATTGCTGCTGCAATTGAAAAAATTTACCACTCTAAAGGAATCAAAGTCCTTGCTGTAAATACGATTCGTATGAAGCCAAAGATGAGAGCGCGAGGACGTGGAAGAGGGAAAGCTGGAGCGAGTTCTGGTTTTAAAAAAGCTATTGTAACATTAGAGCCAGGCGATGTCCTGGATAATGTGTAGAGGAAAATATGCCAAAGAAATTTAGACCAATTACACCATCGATGAGACAGTTAGTCTTGGCAAGTACTGCTGAATTGACTAATCAAGGAGACGTAGATGGAACAAAATCCAAGGCTAAGATCATGCCTTGTAAAAAGTTGCTAGCTGCTAAGAAAAGTACTGGTGGGCGTAACAATAATGGACATATCACATGCCGTCACCGTGGTGGTGGACACAAGCGTCATTATCGGATGATTGATTTTAAACGAAATAAAGATACCATTCCTGCAAAAGTTGCTTCTATTGAGTATGATCCTAATCGTACTTCCCATATAGCCTTATTGAATTATGCTGATGGTGAGAAGAGATACATTTTGGCTCCTAAAGGACTAATGCGTGGAGATCAAATTGTTTCTGGTGAAACAAGTCCTTATAAACTAGGTTGTTGCATGGCACTTAAAGCGATGCCTCTTGGATCTGTTATCCACAACATAGAAATGCAGCCGGGACGTGGTGGAAAGCTTGTTAGATCAGCAGGGCTCTCTGCACAACTTGTTGCTAAAAGTAATGGCTATGTAACACTTAAAATGCCTTCTGGAGAATTTCGCTTAATTAGTGAAAATTGCAGAGCTACATTTGGCGAGCTATCAAACTCGGAACATAATCTTCGAGTAGATGGTAAGGCGGGTCGTGTGCGCTGGAAAGGGATTCGTCCAACTGTTCGAGGAACAGCGATGAATCCAGTTGATCACCCTCATGGTGGTGGTGAAGGACGTCATAACGGTTATATTCCGCAAACTCCTTGGGCTAAACAGACAAAGGGTATGCGAACTCGCAAGAAGAGCAAAACGAAGAAATGGATTGTGAAAGATCGTAGGAAGAAATAATTATGGGCAGATCTCTTAAAAAAGGACCATTTGTTGATCATCACCTCATTGAAAAGGTGAGGCGTATGAACCAAGTTGGAAAGAAAGATCCGATCAAAACATGGTCTCGTCGTTCAATGATTGTTCCAGATATGATTGGACATTCATTTGAAGTCCATAATGGTCGTAAGTTTCTTACGGTATTTGTCACAGAAACAATGGTGGGTCATAAATTAGGAGAGTTTTCGCCAACTCGACTCTTTAAATCACACCCTATTAAGAAAGCAACGTAGTTAGGAAAGTATGGAATCCGCAAAAGCAGTTTCAAAGTTTATCCGTGTGCCCCCACGAAAGGCGAGGCTTGCAGCCGACCTAATCCGTGGGCTTACAGTAGATGAGGCAAGCCTTCAACTGGTTAACTGTAGTATGAAGAGCGGTCTTCTTTTAAAGAAGACACTCGATAGTGCTGTCGCAAATGCAGAGCTCAATTTAGATGCTCGCAGAGATGTGTTGTGTGTTGTTGAGGTTAGAGTTGATGTAGGGCCAACGTTAAAGCGAGCAAAACCTCGCTCAAAAGGCTCGCGTGTGCCGATTATGAAACGAACAAGCCACTTTACGGTTGTGGTTGGGGAAAAAGTTAAGGAGTAAGTAGTTAATGGGACAAAAAGCCTGTCCAATAGGTTTTCGTACAAGCGTTACCAAAAAATGGACATCGTTATGGTATGGCAATAAGCAAGAGTTTGGCAATCTTGTTGTTGAAGATTTTAGAATTCGTGAGTATTTAAAGAAGAAATCGACTTGCCAAGGTGCATCTAAGTTTACGATCCGTCGCATGAGCGATAAAATCGAGATCACAATTCATACCGCAAGGCCTGGCCTTGTAATCGGTAAGAAAGGATCTGAGATTGAAGTTTTGAAGGGAGAACTTTCAAAGCTTACAGGAAAAGAAGTTTGGATTGAAGTTGAAGAAATCAAAAGACCGGACCTAGATGCCAAGCTTGTTGGAGATAATATTGCTAGACAGCTTAGTAGACGTGTCGCTTTTAGAAGAGTAATGAAAAAAGCTATGCAAGCAACAATGGATGCTGGCGCCGTTGGTGTAAAAATTCAAGTTTCAGGTCGTTTAGGTGGAACTGAGATTGCGCGAACAGAGTGGTACAAAGAAGGGCGTATTCCTCTTCATACACTACGCGCAGATATTGACTATGCAGCAGTTAGAGCAGAAACAACTTATGGAACGATCGGTGTTAAAGTGTGGATCAACCACGGTGAGATATCTGAGAAAAGTGATAAGGAGAAGTAGAGATGTCATTTCAGCCTAAGAGAACAAAGTTTCGTAAGCAGCAGAAAGGAAATCATACTGGGCTTGCTAAGGGTGGAACCTTTATAGAATTTGGCGAATATGGAATTCAAGCATTGGATAGAGGTCGCATCACTTCAAGGCAGATGGAATCTTGCCGAGTAGCTATCAACCGCTACTTCAAAAGACGTGGTAAAGTTTGGATCAGATTTTTCCCTGATAAGCCAGTCAGCAAGAAACCGGCAGAAACTAGAATGGGTAAAGGAAAAG
Source organism: Chlamydia trachomatis (assembly GCA_945861315.1). Taxonomy (GTDB): domain Bacteria; phylum Chlamydiota; class Chlamydiia; order Chlamydiales; family JAAKFR01; genus JAJACK01. The sequence continues at coordinate 10,201 of CAMAUB010000003.1, read as the reverse complement.
GAGCTAATGATCACTGGGTAGCTGTCGTACGACCAGGAAGAATTTTATTCGAAGTGGGAAATGTGACTCATGAAGAAGCGCAGCATGCGCTACGTAGAGCCGCAGCTAAATTAGCGATTAAAACACGCTTTGTCGAGAGATTAGAGAGGGTATAGATGAAAAAAATTAGTGAATATAGAGATACCTCTTCTGAAGAGCTAGTTTCTTTAGTTGAAACCCTGCGCCAAGAAGTTTTTGAGCTAAGATCAGAGCGATTAGATAGCAAAACTCAAAAAACGCATTTGATCAAACAAACTCGTAGAAATATTGCTCGAGTCAAGACAGTAATTAGAGAGAAGGAATTGGCATGACGAAGAAAGAAGAACGAGCAGGCCGTAGAGAGAAGGAAGGAGTTGTCGTTTCAAGTAAGATGGCAAAAACCGTTGTTGTCAGAGTTGAACGAACATTTCGACACCCCACTTATGGAAAAGTAGTGAAAAGTGCAAAAAAATATTACGCACATCATGAGGGGCAACCACTTCCTGTTGGTGTAAAAGTTAAAATTATTGAAACACGTCCATTATCTAAGTTAAAGAGATGGCGTGTTGTATGTGAATCAGTAGCTGGGTAGAAACAATGTTACAACAAGAATCGCAACTTAAAGTTGCAGACAATACTGGAGCTAAGAGAGTTAAATGTTTTAAAGTTCTTGGCGGCTCTAAGCGCAGATATGCAGGTGTTGGTGATATTATCATTTGCTCTGTGAGAGAAGCTGAACCTAATGGCTCTGTAAAGAAAGGTGAAGTTGTCAAAGCTGTTGTTGTTAGAACAAAGCGTTATATTAAAAGATCAGATGGATCCTGGCTTCGTTTTGATACTAATAGCTGTGTGATCATCGACGAAAAAGGAAATCCTAAGGGTACACGTATTTTTGGACCTGTCGCAAGAGAGGTTAGAGATCGTGGTTATATTAAGATTAGTTCATTAGCACCAGAGGTGATTTAAGTGAAAAAATTACGTAGTGGAGATCAAGTGGTTGTCATAGCTGGCAACGACAGGGGAAAGAGTGGAAAAATTCTCCGTTTCAAAGAAGATCGCGTTGTTGTTGAAGGTGTTAATGTTAGAAAAAAACATATGAAGAAAACACAAGAAAATCAACAGGGTCAGATTATTGATATTGAGTGCCCGATTCATATTTCGAACTTGAAACCTTGTGTTGATGGAAAAGGAGTAAAGTTAAAAGCTATCTTTGTAGATGGCACAAAGACCTTAGTCCACGGGAAAAAAAATAAGCTTTATAGAGAAGCTGCTAAACCTGCAAAGAGTTAATATGGGAAAGCTAAAAGAAAGATATCTAGGAGAAGTCAAAAAAGCTCTTCAAGAGAAGTTTGGATATAACAATCCAATGAAAATTCCTGGGTTGAAAAAAATTATTGTAAATATGGGTCTTGCTGAAGCTGCAAAAGATAAAAATGCTCTTCAAGATGCAATCAATGAATTGACCATGTTAACTGGCCAAAAGCCAGCTGTAACAAAGTCGACTAAGTCAATTGCCGGCTTTAAGTTAAGAGAAGGTCAAGTTGTTGGTGCTAAGGTAACATTGAGAGGAGCGAGAATGTACGATTTTGCTGAACGCTTCTTTAACATTGTTACACCCAGAATTCGTGACTTTAGAGGGTTCAAAAGAAAAGGTGATGGTAGAGGTTCTTATTCTTTAGGAATTGATGACCAGCAAATTTTTCCTGAAATTGATCTCGATAAAGTGAAAAGAGCGCAAGGTATGAATATCACATTTGTGACATCAGCCAATACAGACGAAGAGTGCTATGAGCTTTTGCTCGGACTAGGACTCCCTTTTGAAAAAGATAATAAAGTAGCCTGATTGAGGAGAAATTAAATTATGACAGATCCCATTGCCGACCTTTTAACTCGGATCCGAAATGGATGCAAGGCGAGGCATCGTTTTATCGAAATTCCTCACAGTAAAATGAAAGAAGAGATTGTAAAAGTCCTTAAACAAAAGGGCTTTATAGCTCACTATTTGATCAAGGAAGAAAAACAGAAAGGAACGATGCGTGTCTTCTTGAAGTATACTGATGATAGAGAATCAATTATTCAAGGGATGAGACGTTATTCAAAACCATCTCTGAGGAAGTATGTATCTCATAAAGATATTCCAAGAGTTTTCGGAGGACTTGGAATAGCTATTGTATCCACATCAAAAGGATTGATGGATGGGGAGAATGCAAGAAATGAAAAATTAGGCGGAGAGCTCCTCTGCCTAGCATGGTGAGGTAAAGAATGTCTCGAAAAGCTAGATTACCGATTGAAATGCCAAGTGGTACAGAAGCAAAACTCCAAGGTCAAACTTTTTCTGTCAAAGGTCCTAAAGGAAGTTTGACACGTGAATTAATGAATGGGATTGCTGTAAAAATTGAAGCCAAAAATATTTTTGTTTCAATTGAAGAAGGTTCAAGTTGTGGATCAAATTTCCTCGGATTGTACTGGTCATTGTTGTTCAATATGGTCAAAGGTGTATCCGATGGATTCGTAAAAGAATTAGAAATGATTGGAGTTGGTTATCGAGCAACGATTCAAGGTAATTTGATTGACCTTCAGCTCGGATTCTCTCATCCAGTTAAAGTTAAAATTCCGGATGGGATTCAAGTAAAAATAGAAAAAAATACAAATATCCAAATAGCTGGAATTGACAAGCAAATGATCGGACAATTTGCTGCAGATATCCGAGCTAAAAGGCCACCTGAGCCCTACAAAGGAAAAGGGGTGCGCTATAAAGATGAATATGTCCGTAGAAAAGCTGGTAAAGCAGGTAAAAAATAATGGAAAAAGCCTTAGCAAAAAAAAGTGAAATCCGTCGCAAGAGAACTCTGCGAGTACGTAAAAAGTTGCGCGGAACAAAGCCAAGACTACATGTGCTAAAGACAAATCAACACATTCATGTTCAGTTGATTGATGACGTATTAGCACAAACACTTGCAGCAACATCGACTCTTGCAAAAGAGTTTAAAGGCAGTAAAAAAAATAAAATTTCTGCGAAGAAGCTTGGTGAGAAAATTGCAGAGCTAGCTCTTGCAAAAGAAGTGACTACAGTTGTTTTCGATCGGGGTCGACAAAAATATCACGGAGTTCTTGAAGCTGTTGCTGAAGGTGCTAGATCCGGCGGACTTAAATTTTAATTGAGGAAAGATTGTGACTGGTAAACAAAAAACTGAAGATTTAGAAGAGAAAGTACTTTTCGTCAACCGCTGCTCCAAAGTTGTTAAAGGTGGACGAAAGTTTAGTTTTTCCGCACTTATTCTTGTCGGTGATCATAATGGCCATGTAGGTTATGGCTTTGCAAAAGCAAACGAACTTACAGATGCCATTCGAAAAGGTGGAGAACTAGCACGGAAGAATCTTGTGACGTTTGAAATGGAAAAAACAACAATTCCACATGAAATTATTGTAGAATATGATGGAGCCAAATTATTACTTAGGCCTGCCCCTGAAGGGACTGGCGTTGTTGCTGGATCAAGAGTTCGATCTATTCTAGAATTTGCAGGGATAAAAGATGTTGTTGCAAAAAGCTTGGGCTCAAATAATCCGATCAATCAAGTAAAAGCAGCATTTAAAGCATTAGCAAGTTTGAAAAATCGAAGCAAAACATTGGCTATGAGAGGGATATCATGATTACAAAATTAGAATTCCTTACAAATCCGCAAAGACCAGCTAAAAGACGAAAACTATTAGGAAGAGGTCCAGGTTCAGGAAAGGGTAAGACCTGTGGAAGGGGACATAAAGGGATGGGCTCACGTTCAGGATACAAAACACGCCAAGGTTACATTGGTGGTGGAGTACCTCTTCATAAAAGCTCACCCACTCGTGGTTTTTCAAATGAACGCTTTAAAAAGCGTTTGGATACAGTCAATCTTGCAATGATTGAAGCCATTTACAACGAAGGTGAGACTGTTAGTTTAGAAACTCTTCGCGAGAAGGGATACCTCAAAGGTCGTTCACATGGCCTTAAAATCCTTGCAGAAGGTGAGTTAACGAAAAAAGTAGCGTTTAAAATTGAAGCAATTTCTAAAGGCGCTCGAGAAAAAGTTAAAAAACTGAAGGTAGACATTAATATCTAATGTTCCAGAGTATTAAGCGCATTGCAAGTATCCCAGAGTTGAAAGGTCGTATTTTATTTACGATCCTCTTGCTGATTGTCTGCAGGATTGGAGTCTTTATACCAGTTCCTGGCATTGATGGTGATTTGGCTCTAGCTTATTTTAAGCAGGCTACAGGGGGAGGTCAAAATCTCTTTCAATTAGTGGATATCTTCTCAGGTGGTGCCTTCGCTCAGATGACAGTCATTGCTCTTGGTGTTGTTCCTTATATTTCAGCTTCAATTATCATGCAGTTGCTTATGGCATTGATGCCTGGTCTACAGCGTGAAATGAAAGAGAATCCAGCCGCTGGTAGAAGAAAGGTGAATAAAAACACACGCTTGCTGACAGTCTTACTTGCTGTGGTCCAATCAACTCTGTTTGCTCGTTATGCTGTCTCCATGAATCTAGCTAGCCCAGGTATTATTTTGTCTGAAATGTTCAAGGTTCAGATGTTCGGTGTGCCTTGGCTCTTTTTCTTGGTCACTGTATTTACTATGACAACAGGAACTGTATTCCTTATGTGGATTGGAGAACAGATTACAGATAAAGGCATTGGCAATGGAATGAGCCTGATTATTACTATTGGTATCATTTCTTCTCTACCCTCTACAATTGGTAATGTGATTGGTCAACTAAACTTGAATTCACAAGAACCAGGTCAACTGACGTTCTCCTCCCTGCTTGTGCTTTTTGCTGTCTTTGTAATGGTCATTATTGCAACTATTTTGATCATTCAAGGAGTACGAAAAATACCTGTTCAGTATGCAAGGCGAGTAGTTGGTCGTAAAGAAGTTCAGGGTGGAGGCTCATTTATACCACTAAAAATTAACTATGCTGGTGTCATCCCTGTGATTTTTGCTTCATCACTACTCATGTTCCCCGCAACTTTAGCTCAATTCTTAGGTCATGGTGGTGTGATGAGTTGGATTGGTAGAGCTCTCTCTCCTGGAAGTATGTTTTACATGACAGTTTACGTCTTGTTAATCCTGTTTTTTACTTACTTCTGGACAGCTACTCAATTTCATCCAGAACAAATTGCCTCGGATATGAAACGCAATGGTGCCTTTATTCCAGGTATTCGACAAGGAAAGCCAACTCAAGACTACTTAGAGAATACCATGAATAGGATTACATTGATTGGTGCGATCTTCTTGGCAATCATTGCAATTTTACCATCCTTAGTAGGAAAAATTTTACATGTAGACCCCTCAATCAGCTACTTTTTTGGAGGAACAGCCCTCTTGATCTTGGTTGGGGTTGTCTTAGATACGATGAAACAGATCGAGTCCCACCTTCTCATGAAACGCTATGACGGATTCATGAAAAAAGGAAAGATCAGAGGACGCTAAGATCGTTGATTTAAACTGTTCAAGTTGCTATGATTTTTGAGCAATTAACATAAGAGAGAAATATGCCTAGAATTATTGGAATCGATATCCCAGGAAAGAAAAGATTAGTGGTTAGTCTGACCTACATATTTGGAATTGGGGATAGCTTAGCTCAAGAAATTATTGACAAGCTTAGTTTAGACCCAGACATGAAAGCAGCAGCTTTGTCTGATGAAGACATCACTCGCATTAATGCATTACTGCAAACCGATTATGTCGTTGAAGGAGACTTAAGACGTAAGAGACAAAATAACATAAAACGTCTTATCAACATTCACTGCTACAGAGGGCAAAGACATAAAAGTAGCCTGCCAGTTAGAGGGCAACGTACGAGAACTAATGCACGCACTCGTAAGGGCAAAGTGAAAACGATGGCTGGCAAGAAAAAATAATTGATGGAGAATCATGGCAAAAGCTAAGCAAACACAAAAGCAACAAGCTCCAGTGAAAAAAGGGGCAAAAGTAAAAACTAAGAAGCGTGTGGCCCGCAATATCCCGGTTGGGGTTGTGCATGTGACAGCAACATTTAACAACACTCTTATCGCAATTGCCGATCCTGTTGGAAATGTTGTTGTTTGGGCTAGCGCAGGAAAAGTGGGTTACTCAGGTTCAAGAAAATCGTCAGCATTTGCAGCAACAGTTGCTGCTCAGGATGCTGGAAGAGCTGCTGTCAATATAGGCATGAAAGAAGTAGAGGTCAATTTGAAAGGCCCAGGAGCTGGACGTGAGTCTGCAGTTCGTGGATTAATCAGTTCTGGCCTAATGGTAACCGTGATCCATGATAGGACTCCAGTCCCACATAATGGATGTCGACCACGAAAAAGACGCAGAGTCTAAGGAGAATCGTCAATGTCATCACTTACATATGATAAATTTGAAATGCCAAAAGGCATTAAAGTAGACGAAAAGTCGCTTACTACGACATATGGGAAGTTCGTAGCTGAGCCATTTGAAAGAGGCTTTGGGCACACCATTGGAAATGCTCTACGTCGTCTACTACTCACTTCGATTGAATCTCCTGCTATCATCTCCTTTTTTATGGAAGGTGTCCCGCATGAGTATATGGCAGTTGAAGGAGTTATTGAAGATGTTACAAATATCATTCTTAATTTAAAGAGTGCCTTACTCCGTAAACTTCCAACTGAAGATGTTCCTGAGAGTCGTGATCATAAAATCGTTTCATCTGTACTCGAAATCACGCAGGCAGATCTTGGTGATAGAGGACAAAAAACTGTCACTTTAGGGGATTTGATTCCAAGTGGCTATTTTGATGTTGTCAATCCAGATCTTCCAATCTTTTCAGTAACAAAACCGATGACAAAGCGCATCGAACTAAAAATCGCAATTGGAAGGGGCTATGTACCTTCTGAAAAGCATATTATTGAAAATCGATTGGTTGATGAGATCATTATGGACTCTGCATTTTCACCAATTACACTTGTCAACTATTTCGTTGAAGCAACTCGTGTTGGACAGGCGACAGATTTTGACCGTTTGATTTTAGAAGTGAATACAGATGGAAGAATTACACCAAAAGAAGCGATAGCTTTTTCTGCTAAGATTTTAATGAAGCATCTTGGTGTATTTGAAAATATGGATGACCATCAAATTACATTTGAACAATCTAGAAAGAGTATTGATACAGATCGTGATGAGCTTATGCAAAAGTTGGTTCTTGGTATCAATGAGATTGAGCTATCAGTGCGTTCAACAAACTGCCTTAACGGCGCTAGTATTGAAACGATTGGTGAGCTAGTTGTGATGCCTGAGCCAAAGCTTTTACAATTCCGTAATTTTGGTAAGAAATCTTTAAATGAGATCAAATCAAAATTAACAGAAATGGGTCTAAACTTAGGTATGGATCTTACTCGATTTGGAATCACACAAGACAACGTTAAAGAAAAAATTAAAAATTATTTAGAAGATAGACAGAAAGGATCAGTAGTATGAGACATCGAAATCGAACTGCCAAACTATCCAAGACTTCTTCTCATAGACGTTGTATGTTCGCGAACCAGCTAAAGTCTCTTATTGAACAAGAGCGCATTGTAACAACTGTGCCTAAAGCAAAAGAGCTTAGACGCTATGCAGATCGTATAATAACTTTAGCTAAGAAAAATACATTAGCTTCTCGTAGAGAAGCTATTGCAAGACTTATGGTACGCTTCAATACATTGACTAGTAAAGAGGCTCGAGAAAGTAAAGAAGGAAATACTCAAGTACATAATGGCGACCGTAAGGTGATTAGAAAGCTATTTACAGACTTGGGTCCTCGTTTTACTACTCGCTCTGGCGGATATACTAGATTGATGAAGAGCAAGAATAGAGTTGGTGATAATGCGCAAGAGTGTGTCATCGAATTTTTAAGCGAATAGAGAGTAATGAAAATAGCGATTAATGGGCTTGGGCGTATTGGAAGAATATTCCTACGCCAAGCAATAGCGAATGCGAATTTTGAAATTGTTGCCGTCAATGACCTTGTACCTGCAGATAATCTAGCCTATCTCATAAAATATGATTCAACACATGGAGCTGCTCCTTTCTCGGTGGAAGCTGCGGAAGATCACATAGTGGTGAATGGGAAAAAGATTTTTGTTTATTCAGAGCGGGACCCAGCAAAACTTCCATGGAAGAAGATTGGCGTTGATTATGTAGTAGAGTCTACGGGTCTTTTTACAAGTAAAGAAGATGCAGCAAAACATATTCAAGCGGGCGCTAAGCGCGTTATTCTCTCAGCTCCAGCAAAGGGAGATGTTCCAACATTTGTCCTTGGTGTCAATCATGAAAAATATGATCCCAAAAAAGATACAATCATCTCTAATGCCTCTTGTACTACGAACTGTCTGGCACTAATTGTTAAGGTGTTACTCGACAATTTTGGTATAGAAGAGGGGCTGATGACAACAATTCATGCCTTAACAGCGACTCAACCTACTGTTGATGGTCCCTCTAAGAAAGATTGGCGTGGAGGAAGAGGAGCCACTCAAAATATTATCCCAGCATCAACTGGGGCGGCCAAGGCTGTTGGGCTTTGCTTGCCGCAAGTGCAAGGAAAGATTACAGGCATGGCTTTTCGTATTCCTGTTGCAGATGTTTCAGTTGTCGACCTAACTGTTCGACTTACAATAAAAACTTCTTATGAAGAAATTTGTAAAAGGATGCGCGCTGCAGCTGAAGGTGAGATGAAGGGAATGTTACTCTATTGCGATGAAGAGGTCGTTTCATCTGATTTTATTAGTTGCACAGCATCTTCGATTTTTGATGCAGGTGCAGGAATTGCACTTAACGATCACTTTTTTAAACTCATTGCTTGGTATGACAATGAAATGGGCTACTCAACACGACTTGTCGATTTCATCAATTACATGGCATCAAAGGAATAAATTATGCATTTTACCCGTGAACCCACTATAGAAACAATTATTACTGCCAAGGAAGGGTTCAAACTTGTTTTGCGCCCAGCTTCTGGTACTGGAACAGAAGAATTCTTCGTTGATATGGTTGAAGTTATTTCTTTCGGTGATAGTTGTTTTTTCCGTTCTTTAGATAAACCAAAAAGTTTTATGGTACCAGCTGTTGACTATGAAATTGTTGAGGTTAGAGAGGCTCGAATGGTCTTAAAATCTGCTGCAATTGAAAAAGATATTAAGATAGCTGGTGGAAAAGAGCTCAAGAAAGAAGAATCCTCTGACAAGAAGAAACGTCGTCCTAAAAAGAAAAGGGAAAACCCTATAGAAGAGCGCAGATTGATACAAGAGCCTAGAAAAGAGGGAGAAAAGCCTTCTTTGATTCCACCTCCATCAACGCTGATTTCAGATGATATTGCTCGCTACAAAGAGATGACGGCAATTGAAGAGTTGACTCTTGAAAATACAACAGAGTTGTCAGAGCCAATAATCGAGCCATAAAGTCTAATGATCAGATATTGTCCTGAATCACACACTATCTTTGATGGTGAAGTTGACCTAACAAAATGTGGTGGCTATACATTTAATTTCTCCACCAAAGGGCTTTTTACTCTATTAAATCGAAAGGAAGAGCCGCTTTATGAAATAGCTCTTCCTCTCTTTAATAAAGTTTGTAGTCATTTGTTATGGATGATGCTTTGGATATTTCTTATTGCTCTTACCAATTTTTTTGGTCCAACTTATTATCTTAAAACGAGCAATCCTCTTTTCATGTCTCTTATCTTTTTCCATCTTTTCTTTTTTGGAATTCGCTTAACTTCGCTGCTTGTAGCTGGAGGAATTCAAGCGATTTTTTCCCCTCCTTTATGGGTTCATATAACAAAGCAATTCCAAAGAGGAGAAGGATTTGCACTTTTAGAAAAACACCAACTCCAAAGACATCCAGGCCTTCTTGCTAACCTAGCTTTATCTAAAGCTCTTCAAGGAGATTACAAGACAGCAAAAGATGCGATCAATCAAGCACTTGATCTATGTCCGAAACACCCAGCTCTTCAGGCACTCTATCATCACTTAGCTCAACATAGTTTTACCTTGACATCAAATAGTTAGGCATCTTTTACTGAAAAAAATGCAACAAAAGACAATTCTGGTTGTAGACGATGATGAAGATGTTCTACTTTTATAGTCGATTAAATTTAGATTGATATTTTATGGTTGCGCCAAAGCCCCGCGGTTTAATGATCACAAGTCGGTTAATATACTCATTACA
>CAMAUB010000002.1 GCA_945861315.1 Chlamydia trachomatis | reverse complement strand
TTAAGCTTGTTTATGCGGAGATTACCTGGTATCATCTGTAGGAAGGGAGCAAATCGATGTATATATACCAGCAAGAGGGATGGCCTCATTTTACCTGGGCTCAAGAAACGATTTCACAGTTACTAGTCTCCATTCGCCATAAGCAAGGTCGCTTAATTGGATCAATGGAATTAATTGGTTTCCAGGATATTGAAGAAACTATTTTACAAACTTTGACACAAGATGTTGTTAAATCTAGTCAAATTGAGGGTGAAATTTTAGATCAATCACTCGTGCGCTCATCCGTTGCTCGTCACCTTGGAATCGAAAGTGCGGCTCTTGATAAGGTTGATAGGAATGTGGAAGGCATGGTTGAAATGTTACTTGATGCTACTCAGAAGTTTGATCAATCTCTCACCAAAAAGCGGTTATTAGATTGGCATAGATCTCTATTCCCTAATGGAGGAAATGGTTTTACGAAGATAAAAGTAGGAGGATGGCGCCAAGGCTTAGTCCAAGTGGTATCTGGTCAAATGGGCAAAGAAATTGTACATTTTGAAGCTCCACCGGCAAAACAAGTCGATCGTGAAATGAAGTTTTTTTTGGATTGGTTTAACAATGAGGAGGGCATTGATTTGGTGTTGAAGGCGGCTATTGCCCATTTCTGGTTTATCACAATCCATCCCTTTGATGATGGAAATGGACGCATTGGACGGGCTATTGTGGACCTGATGTTAGCACGCTCAGAAAAGAGTTCTCATCGCTTTTACAGTTTATCTGCTCAAATTCAAATAGAAAGAAAAGGATATTATACCATCTTAGAACAAACTCAAAAAGGCAAATTAAATATTAGTCGTTGGATTGAATGGTTTATGGGTTGTTTAGAAAGTGCTATAGATAAAGCCTTATCAACTCTTGATAGGGTAAAAATTAAGACCAAATTTTGGGAAAAAATCTCTTGGGCCATATTAAATGAAAGACAGAGAAAAATCATTAATCAATTGCTGGATGGTTTTGAGGGCAAGCTTACTTCAACCAAATGGGCTAAGATGACAAAATGTTCTCAGGATACGGCTTATCGTGATATTTTGGACCTTATCGACAAGGGAATCCTAGTCAAAAACAAGGAAGGAGGACGGAGCACAAGTTATTCTCTTGCTGATGAGGAGTAAAAAAAGTTAACTTGTAGATTTTAAACAGGTTCTTAGCTAAAAAGATCATTGACAAATTGCTCTGGATGGAAAGGCTTGAGGTCAGCCGCAGACTCGCCCATGCCAATGAAGCGAATAGGCAGTTGCAGTTTGTTTTGGATGGCGATGGCTGTTCCACCCTTAGCCGTTCCATCAAGCTTAGTAAGAATAAGCCCTGAAAGGGGAGTGAACTTGTGGAAGGTGGTGGCCTGCTCTATCCCGTTTTGTCCAACAGTGGCATCAAGAACTAGCAGCGTCTCATGGGGAGAGCCCTCTTGAGCCTTGTTACATACGCGGCGCACCTTCTCAAGCTCTTGCATGAGATCTTGTTTGGTGTGTAGGCGGCCTGCTGTGTCAATTAGGACAATGTCAATACCGCGGCTTTTAGCGGCTGTAATTGCATCAAAAGCGACGGAAGCTGGATCACTGCCTGGCGCTCCCTTGACGATGTCAACTCCAAGGCGAGAGGCCCAAAGCTCAAGCTGATCAATAGCTGCTGCTCGGAAGGTGTCAGCCGCTGCAATAAGGACTGATTTGCCCTCTTGTCGGTAGCGATGGGCTAGCTTGGCGATAGTAGTAGTCTTTCCATTCCCATTCACCCCAACAATAAGGATGACATGAGGAGAGCCCATTTGGGGTGGTTTTTCTTGCACCCCAATCTTCTCGATAAGTTGCTTTTTGATTTCTGAAATGATATCTGTATAAGAAATTTTTGAATTCTTTTTATAAAGTTTGCGCACACTCTCCGTAAGCTCTTCGGAGGTACGGGCGCCAAGGTCAGCCTCAAAAAAGAGCTCTTCTACTCTGTCGAGCATCTCTTCATTAACTTTTCCCTTGAACAGGTTTCGGAGCTGATTACCTAGATATTTAAACATTGATCAAAATGATATTATAACACATAAGGAAGATGTAAGGAAGGGTATTATTTGAATAGTCACGAGTATCAAGCAAAAATTTTACTCTCTCACTATGGGATTCCAACTCCTCGTTTTGCAGTTGCTTCCAATGAAGCGGAGGTAGTAGCAGCCATTCGAGATCTTGGGATCAGTGAGGGGGTTATCAAGGTACAGATCCATGCTGGGGGACGCGGCAAGGCTTTGGGAGTAAAATTTGGTAAGAATGTAGAGGAGCTGCTCTCCTTGGCAAAGCAGATGATTGGGATGCGGATTACAAATAATCAGACAGGCCCAAAAGGTGTGATAGCTGAAAAGGTGTTGATTGCTCCTACTGTGAGAATTAAGAAAGAGTATTACATTGCAGCGATTATTGATCGCAAAACAGCGCAGCCAATCATCATGGCATCACCTGAAGGGGGGATGGAGATTGAAGAGATAGCAGAAAAGCAACCGGAGCGAATTATCAAAATTCCAATTCAGCTCTCTGGTAAAATTCGACGCTATCACTTGATTCGATTTGTGAAGTTTATGGGATGGAGTGGTGATCTTGCCAAGCAGGGGATGGCTCTTGCAGCGACTTTAGCACGCGCCTTTTTGGAGTCAGATGGCTCTTTATTAGAGATCAACCCTTTAGCTTTGACAGCGGAGGGGGAAATTGTCGCTGTTGATGCAAAATTTGCAGTGGATGATAATGCTTTGTTTCGTCAGCCGGAGATCGCAAAATGGTACGATCCAACTCAATCAACACAAGGGGAGGTGATGGCAAAAGAGTACGATCTTGCCTATATCGGTCTTGATGGAGATATTGGATGTTTAGTCAACGGTGCAGGCTTGGCAATGGCAACGATGGATATTATCCATCATTATGGAGGGCGTCCAGCAAACTTTCTTGATGTGGGCGGAGGAGCGACAAAAGAACAAGTTGCCCATGGATTTAAGATTATTTTATCAGACCCAAATGTAAAGTCCATTTTTGTAAATATTTTTGGTGGGATTATGGATTGTGGTGTTTTAGCTCAGGGGATTGTTGCCGCTTCAAAAGAGGGTGTTCCAGTTCCACTTATTGTACGAATGGAAGGAACAAATGTTGAGATTGGCAAGAAAATTTTAGCTGAATCAGGCCTCGGAATTATCACTGCGGATGATATGGCAGATGGAGCACAAAAGGCGGTGAAATGGGAGTCTTAGTCAATAAAAAGACCAAAGTAATCACGCAAGGGATAACTGGAAAAGCAGGCTCATTTCATACGCAGCAAGGCATCGCTTACGGTTCAACTTATGTTGGGGGTGTGACTCCAGGCAAAGGGGGGCAAACTCATCTGAATCTGCCTGTTTTTGATACAGTATTGGAGGCGAAGCAGGCAACAGGTTGCAGTGCCTCGCTCATCTTTGTGCCAGCACCCTTTGCAGCTGAAGCCATTTTAGAAGCAGAAGAGGCTGGCATTGAGATCATTGTTTGTATTACCGAAGGAATTCCAGTTCGTGATATGCTCGAAGTTTCAAAAGTCATGAGGCAGAGCCAATCGCGCCTAATTGGCCCAAATTGTCCAGGGATTATTACCCCCGGAGAGTGTAAAATTGGTATTATGCCAGGCTACATTCATAAAAAAGGATCTGTTGGAATTGTTTCTCGCTCTGGTACATTGACCTATGAGGCTGTTTGGCAGACATCTGAAATTGGGCTTGGCCAATCAACGTGTGTTGGCATTGGAGGAGATCCTTTGAACGGAACAAGTTTTATCGATATGCTTGAGCTTTTTGAAAAAGATCCTGAAACAAAATCGATTTTGCTGATTGGAGAAATTGGAGGAACGGCAGAAGAAGAGGCGGCCGAGTGGATTGCGGCATATAGTTCAAAGCCAATAGTTTCTTTTATTGCAGGAGTGACAGCTCCAGTTGGAAGACGGATGGGGCATGCGGGAGCTATTATCTCAGGTGGCAAGGGAACTGCTAAGGAAAAGATTGAGGCGCTCAAAAAGGCGGGCGTCACAATTGCAAAAACTCCAGCAGTGATTGCAGAAACATTAAAACAGGTGTTAAATTGCTAAGAATACCAGGAAGAATTCCAATTGCGATCCATCCACTTTTTTGGCTGATTGGGCTTTTTATTGGTTGGATGTGGACATCAAGTCTTTTAGGATCAGTTCTATGTCTTTTTGTTATTCTGTTTTCTGTTCTTTTTCATGAATTTGGGCATGCATTAACGGCCGTTGCTTTTGGACAAAAGGCACGCATCGAGTTAGCTGCCTTTGGAGGGTTCACCTATCGCGAGGGGAGAAAACTCCGTTTATGGGAAGAATTTATAGTTGTTCTCAACGGTCCTATTGCTGGATTTATGATCTTTGTTGGGGCCTATCTTTTTTATCGCAACGTGCCAATTGAACATGAGATGCTCAATTTTGCTGTACGCTTCACCTTTATTGCCAATCTTTTTTGGACCATTATCAACCTAGTGCCTGTTCTTCCTCTTGATGGTGGACATCTACTGAGCATCATTTTAGAAGCAATTTTTGGATTCAAAGGGATTAAGATGGCTATTGTCATCGGCCTTGTCATTGCGGTTGGCATCAGTATCTTCTTTTTTGCTGTTGGAATGTTTCTCGCTGGTGCGCTCTTCTTGATTCTCACATTTGAAAGTTTTCGCTCCCTTCGCTACTACAAGATTTACAATGAAAAAGATCGAGATACCGATTTGCAAAAGTTGATGAAAGAGGCCGATTTTGATTACGCGGAAGGACGTATAGATGCTGCGCTTGAAAAGATTAAGCAAGTTCGCTCTCAGACAGAAGAGGGGATATTATACACTCTTGCAACTCAAGAACTTGCTGAGATTTATCGTGATCAGAAAAAATATGATGAATCTTATGCTCTGCTTGTACCAATGAAGAAACATCTCTCTGGCGAACATCTTGCACTTTTCCACTTTCTAGCTTACATGAATCAAGACTACCCTGCAGTGGTTGAAGTGGCAAACAAGTGCTTCCAGGACACGCCTTCCTACAATACAGCACTGATCAATGCACTTGCCTATGCAGCAATGGACCGTGCAGAACCAGCAATTGGTTGGCTTGAGTGCTCCATTCGAGAGGGACTTCCGTCCATCAATGATGCGGTCAATCGCTTAGAGTTTGATACAATTCGTGAAAATCCAGTCTTTCTTAAGTTTGAGGATAAATATGCTGCGGAGTAAATTGATCTTCAAGAGTTAGAGAAAATTTTATAAATCAAAAGGAGAATAAATGTTATCCACACTTTTTTGCGCAATTTTAATGACAGCACCTTTAGGGCCCTTAGCAGCAGCATCTCAAACATCTGCGGCTACAACACAACAAAACCACAAAACCATCAAAGCTGAAGAGCTAAAGTCGTGGTATGATCAAAATAAACAGATGGTTGTTTTAGATGCACGATCCAAAAACTATTTTGATGGAACAATGCTTCCTGATGCAAAATGGTTACCTTCTGACTCTTCAGAAAAAGAAATCTTAGCCACTGTTCCAAATAAAGAGAGCCTTATTGTAGTCTATTGCGCTGGAGTTAAATGTCCTGCTAGCGGGTGGCTCTATGACAAACTCTATTCTATGGGATATCATAACGTTTATGAATATCATGAAGGACTTGAAGAATGGATGCAGAAGGGATATCCAACGACAGAAGAAGAAGAATAATTTTTGTGAAAAAACTGCTTTTTTGTTTCGTGGCTCTTTGTTTTGTACCAGCGCAATTAGCTGCCAACACTACTTCAGAGCAATGCTATTATTTTGAGCCTCTTGAGTTTGCTGTGGATGAGAATTTCTTTCAGAAGCTCATTCTCCGAAGTTGTGAAGAGGAAGAGACTTTTGCAAGCATTGAATCATACCTTAGAAACAATATCCCTTTTTGCTATCGATTCCAGTTTAAATATCCTCTTAAAGATAGTGTTTATGCAAACACTTTTGCAAAAATCTTGCAAATTAAAGCTCAAGAAGCTCACCGATTCGTACCGGTCATTATTTTTAGCCAGTTTATCGCTCCCAGCCATCTAGGCTTTATTCGAAATATCAAAATAGCAGGCAGCGGACCTACCGTGCAAGAACACGTTCTTGTGGATCAAAATTCCATGCAAGTTATTTTCATCGAAGAATGGGTGATGGATTCTGATGAGGTGATACATCCAGGAGGCTTTGCAGCAATCAATAGTATCATCGAAGAAGAGGGGCAGTGGTATTTTGTGGGGACCTACCTTTATGAGGAGGCACCCCAAGCTTCTGAAGTTTCTGCCACTATTCAAATGTTTCAAAAAACATATGAAAATATAGAGGCAATTGCAAAACTCGAGCTAAGTCCTTAACCATAAGCACTTGTGTATTTTTACGAAAAAATTTATCTGGCTGGTTTTGAGCAACTTAGCTCGAGTTTTGCAATTGCCTCTATATGATTTCATTTCTAGAAAACGAAGATGTGGATCAAGTGTATAATCAAATATGTGAATACTAACCTCAGTGGTAACGCGTTATTTTTGTTGGCGGGGGTAAATTTAAATGATAATTTTTTGCCTGCCTGTTTTTTGAAACCAGGCGTCATCGCTTACAGTCATGTAACTCCTTGATTCTTTTCACCATTGTATTTACTGAATCTTTGCTTGTATCAAATTCAAGATCATAGATGATATCTTTGTGGACTTGAGAATATTGGGCACGTGTCGACCCATGAATTCGATTGCTCCGTGCGCGCTCTCTAGCTTCTAAAATACTTAGAGGCGCTGTAATTCCAATCCATAACACTTTATAATCTTTCAAAACTTCTCTCCATAAATCCACTTGACTCTTTCCGAAAGAGAGATCATCTATGATGACATAATGTCCCAACCTTGTCATCGTTAAGACAATTTCCATTAATGTCTGAACCATTTTTCTAGCAAAAGGGCCTGTTTGGATTTCATGCATAGGATGACCTGTTTCATCAACAGATTGCTTCCAGCTGAAGCCTAAGGGAGCCAGGCCACCTTCCCAATTATTTAGTTTCTGCGGCATCATCCCAATAACCCGATCGATCCCAATATGCAAAAATGGGTGATCAAACTCTTGCTGCAATGCCTTAGCAAGGGTAGTTTTGCCAGAGCTTGATGGTCCATTAATATAAATAATTTGCACTCTCATTCGATTATGGACCTCTGTTTTAAAATTAGCATTTTATCAATAAATCGTCTCATATGAGGGTCTGATTTTTCGAACGCAATGTTATCGATCCTAAACCAGCAGATTTGATGAAACTCACTACGGTCGTAATCCATAGTTCGATGAGGATCTCCTTTGAGAAGATACCATAAAGACACGTCTGTGTGTTTAGCAACATTCCCGACCGTTTTGGTTACCGTCAGCAAAATTGGCTCATCAAATATAAATTCGACATCCATTCCAAGCTCTTCTTTCGCTTCTCGTCTGACTGTTTCTTTTGGATTTTCTCCTGGATCAACATGACCTCCAGGTGGAAGCCATAATTCGGCCTTTTTATGATCCACTAACAAAACCTGATCCATTTCAGAGACAATGACAAAATACGAAACTAATACTAATTGAAAAAAATAAGTTGACCCAAGTTCAACGCTCTCGTAGCATCATAGAGAGAGAGAACAGTTGTGAGGCAGCAGAAAATTAATTTATAAATCTCTGATTATCAACGATCCGCGTTTTTGATATCCGTGTAGTGTCTAAAAAATATAAAAACAAAGATATTATATTGACAAAAAATGGAAGCCTTGGCAACAATAGCGGCCATGTTTATCAGAAAAACACGCCTTGTTAATCCGAAGACAAAAGCCGTCTATTACAACTTTCAACTGATTGAGTCTGTGCGCACCGAAAGAGGACCTAGACAACGCATCCTCTTGAACCTCGGAGCTCATCTCGACGTGAATGATGAAGAGCGCAAGCTACTTGCAAATCGCACTGAAGAGATCCTCAAAGGCATTCAATCACTCATGACATGTCCAGAAAAAATCGAGCGGTATGCCCAACACTATGCTTCGCAGTTAGTAAAACAACTCTCTGTGAAGCAACCTCTATCCAATGACAACAAGGCAATCCCTCAGGAATTTGTGGACATTGACGTGCATTCGATTGCCACGTCAGAGCCTCGATCTGTAGGAGCAGAACATTTGATGTTACAGATGGCTGAACAGCTAGAGCTTCCTAAACAGCTCAAAAAACTTGGTTTATCTGAGACAGAAACAGCGACAGCTATGGGATCTGTGATTGCAAGAGCAGTCAATCCTGCAAGTGAGCGAGCTACCTATACTTGGTTATGCGATGAGAGCGGTCTTGGAGAGCTTTTAAATTATGATTTCAAGCAATCCTCGCTTAATAAAATGTATAAAATTAGCGATCTATTATACAAAAACAAATATGATTTGGAATGTCATTTTGAAAAAATTGAGCAGAAATTTCATGGATATAGGTCAACCATTGCTCTTTATGATTTAACAAATGTGTACATGGAGGGTCAGGCTAAAGCTAATAAAAAGGCGTGTTTTGGGGTGTCCAAAGAAAAGCGCCGCGATTGCAAGCTCATTACCATGGGACTTGTCATAAATGAAGAGGGTTTTTTACTGAGAACCTCCATGCTACCTGGAAATGCTACTGAACCACAAACTCTCCAAGAAATGATTCAGAAATTGAGTGCGCATAACGATCTACTCAAACCAACGATCGTGCTAGACGCTGGGATTTCGTCAGAAGAAAATCTAGCCTGGCTGAGACAAAATGGATATTCATATATTGTATCCGCACGGCAACATGCTCCAACGCTGGAACTTGAAGGGGAGTTGATCGCTGTAGAAGATGCCTTGGATCAAGTAAAAGCCGCTCTGATCAAAAGTCCTCCTGAAAGTGATGAGAAATGGCTGTATTGCGAATCTGAGGCAAAGATTGCCGTTGCTACACAAATGAAACAATCCTTTCAGATCCGTTTTGAAGAAGATTTGACAAAACTGGCAGCCGGCCTTTTAAAACCGAAAGGGAGAAAGAAATACGTCAAGATTATAGAGCGTGTCGGACGATTAAAAGAAAAACACAAAAAAATCGCAGGATGCTATGAAATTGCGGTGACCGCATCAGAGGATGGCAAAACCGCCACAGCTATTGAATGGCACCCTATTCCAGAAAAGCTTACAGATAAACTTACTGGGAGCTACTTTCTGAGAACCAATTTAGTCCATTTCGAAGCAAAAGAACTGTGGCAACTGTACAATACGTTGCGAAGAATCGAAGACGCCTTTCGATTTATGAAATCATCTCTTGGACTTCGTCCAGTTTATCATCAGAAAGAAAGTCGAGTAGATGGCCATCTTTGGATTACGGTCATGGCCTATCACTTATTGCAACAGTGCCTGTACCAGCTGAAAACAAGAGGCATCCATCACCATTGGGAGACAATACGCAACACATTAAGATCTCGAACCAGGGTGACAATGAGCGCAAAGATGAAAGATGGTCGAACTCTGTATTATCGCAGTACTACCCAGGCGGAAGGACAGCAACGAGAAATCTATCATGCTCTTGGCCTATCAACGCAGATTTTGCAAGCTCGTAAAACGATCGTGTGAATTCAAGTTGTAGTGTTAAATTGTCCTAACTTTTTTACATTCCCATAGAGAAAGCCGTTGAACTTGGGTTGACAAATTCATGCCATCTCGCACAGCATCTTTGAACAACCCTTTCTCGCTCATATTTAATAATATGAGCTTCGAAATGCTTGATCAAATCTACTGCACGGTCTGGCATGATTTTATGAACTTATTTCTTGCAATTAGTATAAATGCGTATTTGGGGTTGCTGGCTTTTCTATCCGGAAAATCTCACTGCCGGATTCGATCCAATCGAGAACAAAACGGATATGATCTTGTTCCAAGTCATCTAAAGGACTCATTAAAGAAACAATTCGATGTATTTCAGATCGAATATTGACAGTGTTCAAGATTATAAATCCTTTCTTTCTTTTGAAGAATGTGCAGTATCAGTTTATTTAGAGCCTTCATCACCATCTCCTTTTTCACAGATATATGCTTGATTAGGAGAGTCTTCATCTTCGGGAAATAAGTATTTTAGCATCCCTTCTTTAACCATTGGCGTAAGATGGCCCCTGACAAAGTGTTTTTTATCCTTTTTTTTCAGGATCTCTACTAATTGCTGCGCCGTTAATGGCTTCCATGCACAAAGTTTTTGAATCGCTGAACGTAAGTCTTTTTTACTGGAGCGTAGATTAAGATTATTAATCAATATCTGCAGGGCTTTTGGGAGCGTTTCAATTGGAAACACACCGGTATACGGGTGTGTTTCGACGCCAGACACACCCGTATACCGGTGTGTTTCGACGTCAGACACACCGGTATACCGGTGTGTTTGCTCCTCCATGAGTAGATTTTGATTGGCAGTTGTTGTTTTTCTTGTTGCTTCGGGATGAATAGGTAAGATAGTGAGAAAGTAGTGGCATTCTAGGTCGGTTTCAAAAATAGCAGGAGGTGAGCCATTTGCCTCCATAGCTTTATGAATTTTTGGCACCCCAGTACAACGCCCTTCCGTTAGATGAAGCTCTTTGAGAAAGTCTCCTATTCTTCTATTTCTATAAGTTCGAACTCGAGCAGATCCCTTGTTCAAATCTTCTATCTTTAAGGGAGGTAAGGGACCTGGGAATGACAGAATTTCTATCCGATCTGGTTTGATGCTGATTTCGATCGGTTCCCTTTGGGCATAGTCTTTGTGGTAGACTGCATTAGCTAAAGCCTCCTTTAGTGCAACGTATGGATAGTTGTAAAAACGATCAGCTTCAGCGCGATCAGGTCTCTTGCGAATCTCTTCCTTGATAAACATCGATTGAAGGTATCTCAAAGCCTCTTTAAGTTGAGTATGGATAGGTCCTTTAAAGATCTTTTCAGAAAAACTATCACCCACTTCGTCGTGAAAATCAACGATTTCAATTCGAGCGTAAGGGAAAAATTGTTCGGGATTACTATTGAACATCATTAAACCAATGTTCAATGGCTTCAGGTACTCCTCAGGGCCTTGAATGAGTTGCATTTGTCGGCAGAGTTGTTCGAAAGGAATTTTGTCAGATTCAGTTACAAGATCACTTTTAACGTCTCTTAGGAAGTCTTTAATAATACCCAACTGTAGATCTTTCAGGTCAGCTTGATGGCGGATTCGATCGTCGAATGGCACTTGATTTGCCATCTCATGAAGTCGCTGAATATCTTTTGTCTGACTCTTTATAGTTGTAGAATTGCGCCTTATAAAATATGAATAAGCTGCATTCTTACCTAATGTATCAGGCGCTTGATAGGGTCTTGTTTGACCACCAGGACACCAGATTAACAAGATCATTTTTTCTTGAAAAACGACAGGTGCAACTATTGGATGATAGTTGGGACGTAGCCTGTAACTCAAGTTGACTAGTTCTTTTTGAATTGCGTCAATTTTATTGGCTGATAAGCCGATTGGAGGAAAAAGCAGTTGCCCTTTGTCCTCCTCTATTCCTACTATTAAATAGCCCCCACCCCAATTGTTGATGTCGTTTGCAAAAGCGCAAATGGTGTGAATGATTTCTTCAGGATTCCATCCTTTTTTGAACTCAAGACGTTCCCATTCAACAATCTGTCCCCTTAGTAACTCATCAATATTAATGGGAAGTGCCGTCATATTGTAGCCTTATTTACAATTTTTTTATATGGTCTATAAAAGCTACGAAAGAGTCTATTAAATAATTTGCTTGATTGCGAATTTTTTTTTTGTTAAACCAAGTTAGGTTACAGGGAGGTTAACTATGCTGGTTATATTATTAATTCTGACGCTTTTTGCAAAAGCTACTTCCATTGAGGATCTTAAACATCAGCTGGACAGCGCAAATACGGAATTGGCTTTAGCACAAGAGCGTGTCTTAGAGTTGCGTTACATGATTGCAATAAAAGAAATCAATCGAATTGAAAATTTGGTTGAGCGTTCAAAAGAGAGAAGTGAACTGAAAAAACGGCCTCCAAAACCAGAGTATCTTTCTTTTCTAACTCAACAACGAGAAATATTGGCAAATATTATTAACACAATCCCTTCATGCGCCAATCGTGCTCAAGATGTGCACGATACGATTTTAGCCTATCTCACTGAGCTAACTGATCAGTACGATGTTGCCTTCTAATACGCAAGAAGGCTAATGTTCAAAGTGGAGTGCAATAAATCGCACAGAGTCTCCTTCAACAACTTTAAGCAGGACTTGTCCATCTTTTGCAGCACTGTTAATCGCTGTATTAAACTCTTCAATGCTATCTATAGACTTTCTGTTGACAGCTACAATAACAGATCCGGGGCGAATGCCTGCGATTTGAGCTGGACTTTCTGGATCTACAGCAGAGATAACAACTCCAGATTGAAGAGTGGTTCCAATTTTTGATGCAAGCTCAGCAGTTAGTGGTTTCACTGTAAGACCTAGCTGTTGAAGGGGTGCATTAGGGCCGATAAATTCTCCTGGAACTGCCGAAATGGTGACTGGAATATCTTTGATCTTTCCATCTCGTTTCACTTTCAAAATCACTTGCGAGCCAGGTGACATCATAGAAATTGCATTGCGGAATGTATTGAGATTGTCAACTGTGCACTTATTGTATCCAATAATCACATCTTCTTGCTTAATGCCTGCTTTGTCGGCAGGAGAGTCTTTGACAACCTCCGTAACAAAAACACCACTATTTGAATCGATGCCATAGTAACTAGCTAGGTTGTCATCAATTTTTTGTAGAGAGACTCCAAGAAAGCCGCGGGTGACTGTTCCTTGGTCCATTAGTTGGTCAACGACATGCTTTACCATGTTACTTGGAATGGCGAAACCAATTCCCATGTGCCCTCCAGAGGCACTAGCAATCGCTGTATTAACGCCAATGACTTTTCCTTCAACAGTCAGGGCGGGCCCTCCAGAGTTACCTGGATTAATCGCAGCATCAGTTTGAATAAAGTCTTCAAAGTCTGCTATCTGAAGGTCGTTGCGTCCTTTTGCACTCACAACACCAACCGTGACAGAGGCATTAAGGCCAAAGGGGTTTCCAATGGCGATAAGCCAATCGCCCACTTCGAGTTCATCAGAATTTCCAAAGGTTAGAAAAGGGAGATTATCCCCTTCAATTTTCAGAAGAGCAATATCAGTTTTAGGATCTGCTCCAACAACCTCTGCAGTTCTAACTCTTCCATCATTGAGTGCAATACTGATTTTATGGCAGTGATCAATTAGATGGTTGTTTGTAACGATATAGCCATCGGAGGAGATTAAAAATCCTGTACCGCGTGCTTTCTCTTTGTGAGTTTTGGGACGCTCTTGTTGGTAGGGAAAGCCAAAAAAATTACTAAAAAAGTCATCATTGAAATGATCGAAGGGATTTTCGTGTGGACCACGTTTTTGAGAACGTAGTTGTGCAACTTTTTCTTCACTTTGGGTTTCAATAAACACAACTGCTGGTGTAGCCGATTTAGCAACCTGACGAAATCCTTTTGAGATCTGTTTGAGCAGATGCGATTCGCTTGTCGACGGCTCTAAAGCTGAGAGAGGAAGAGTTAAAAAAAGTAGTCCAAGAAGAATTTTTTTCATATTAAAGCCTCCAATTAAAAAGAGAATATAGAAAAATTAGGCGAATAATTCAAGCATTCGGTAAATAGTGTTGTATCCCTTCTCAAATGACTCAATAGAAAAATGTTCGTTAGGCGAATGGATAAGGTCTGTATTGAGCGCGGTACCAATTAAAATTCCCTCAGCCTTTGAGGCATCCATTAAGGCGGGGGTGATTGGAACAGAAGCGCCAATGAGAATTTTCTTACACGGCTTTTGAAAGACATCGCTATAGCTTTGTGTCATGATTTTGGCAATACGGGAGTGAGCAGAGTGACGAAAGCCTTTTCCTGATCCTTGAATAGATTCGATTGTGACTTTGAGTCCTTTAGGTGCTTTTGCCAAGAGAAACTCTTTAAGCAAAGAGATAATTCGTTCAGGAGTTTGCTGAGGAACTAAGCGGCAAGAGATTTTTGCAACTGCCTTGGAAGGAATAACAGTCTTAAATCCCACTCCAGCATAACCGCCTGCAATTCCATTGATTTCTAGGGTTGGACGAAACCAGTTTGCTTCAATGGGATTTAAGCCATCTTCCATCCCTGTTGGGCGAAAACCATAAGACTCAATAAAAGTCTTTTCATCAAAATCCATTGAAAGTTCAGAAAGCTCTTGAGGAGTTGGCCCAATTACTTCATCATAAAACCCTGCAATTGCCACAGTGCCTGTTGAATCGTGCAGCAAGGAGAGTAGTTCAACAAGAGCGCGGTTTGGGTTGTATGCAATGCCTCCAAAAAGGCCTGAATGTAGATCATAGGGAGCTTCTTCAATGGTGAGCTCAACACCAACAATTCCACGTGCTCCAAGTGTGATAAAGGGATCTTCAATGTTATCGATTGAACTGTCGACTACAAGTAGATGATCTGCTTTGAGCTCATTTCTTTTTTGTTCAAGAAGTGATGAGAGCCCCCTGCTACCGCTCTCCTCTTCGCCTTCTATAACGAATTTGATGTTCACAGGAAATTTCCCATGGTGTTTTAAGTAGTCTTTCAATGCACAAATTGTATAGAAACATTGCCCTTTATTATCAGAGGCTCCACGTGCATAAACCTTTCCGTTGCGGATGTTGGGCTCAAATGGCGGTGTGTCCCAAAGATCAAGTGGATCAACAGGCTGCACATCGTAGTGGCAGTATAAGAGGATGGTTTCTTTATCAGGTCCAGCTGAGAGGTCCGAGGCAAAAAGGGTTGGAGGGCCAATACGTGTATTCCATTTTTCAACACTCAATCCACACTTTCTTAGATAGAGTTCAAGCCAGTTGGCGCAATTTTCAACTTCTTTGCTGTATAGGGGGTCTGTCGCAATTGTTTGAAATCGTAAAAAAGAAAAGTAATCATCTTGAACATCGTAGAACATTACACAGAATATAAGGGAAGAGGGGACTGTTTGGAAAGGGAATTTTCTTTGTGGAGAAACTCTTTACTTGCAAAGCTCACTAGTATTCCAGATTGAGTTCCTTCAATAAGATGCTCTTTCGCTACGCGCATGAGCTCTTGTTTACCTACAGTCAATAACTTTTCTCTAAAAGCTTGTCTAACTTTGGCAGTACGTCCGCCACGCAGGCGACTATAGGTTGTCAACCCACGTGTACCTGGTGCTATGGGTGAGTCAAGCTCTTGGAAAAGCTCGAGTTTAGCTTCTTCAATATCTTTTTCTTCAAATTTCCCTTTTGCAAGGTTTTTTGTCGCCTCTTCAAATGCGGCGCGTGTTGAGACAAGGTGGGGATCACGGTAAGCATAGAAATAGAATTGACCCGATAAAAGACTAGCGGAGGCGCCGCTTCCATATGCACCCCCTTGTTCTCGAATTTTTTTATGGAGAGTCTTATTCTCCATAATTTCTGCAGCAATACTCAAGGCGGGTGCATCTGGATGGGTGTAACATACAGTTGGAAATAAAAGAGCTGTGAATGCAACTGGAGAAGAAGTTATTCGTCCTTGGGATTCAACAGGATCGAGAGAAAAATCATTTTTCCAAGAAGAAAACTGTTTTTGTGGTATCTCGTAAAGTCCATAGAAATGCTCTTTCTTGAGCATTTCTAAAGTCTGTTTATCTGATGTTAGAACAAGCTCAGCACTTTTAAGCCCGAGACACTTTTCTTGCATTGCTTCAAGTTTTGTAATCAAGGAGTCTTGATCTTGATCATAAGCCTTGACGATCTCTGCTAGCTTCCAATAGTAGTTAAGACCAAACCAGGAGTTTGTGATTTTAGAGGGGATTGAAAGACCACTTGAGGCTAAATTGACAGCATAGCGCAAAGAGCTTGTTTGGATGCTGTTTTCAATGCCATAATAGTGTTGCATCAAGATCTCTTTGATCCGCATCGGATCACGGAAGTTGGTGCTTACAATCATATCGCGTAAAAGTGGGAAGAGTTTATCCATTTTCCGCCCAAGCGCTTTCCCTCGTACTGAAAGAGCGGGCTTGATGAGGTTTGGATCATTTGCTTGTGGATAAAGATCAAGCGAGAGACCGGCACCTCCAATATGCTCCAAGATATAATCAAGATTTTCTACATAGCTTCGACCTCCACATCCCATCTGTGGTAAAATCAGCGTAAAAAGACGAAGGTAGGTCAGATCTTCTTCTGAGATAAGGGGAAGATCAAAGACAATGTCAGTATAGATATGTCCATTGGTAAAGCAATTGTGATGGAAAAGGGAGTAAGGCCCTACCTTCTCTTTTTCAATAGAAAACTCTTTTCCATGATCTGCGACATCTTGAAGAGTTACCTTTGGAAGAAGATCAATATTATCTTCCTCTTGCATATCTGCAAGATCTTGAGCTTGTTTAATAATTTTTGCAGTTTGTTGTGCAGAGAGCTTTTTCTGGATCTGTGCTAGAATTTTTTCCTCTTCATGCACCTCTTTTTGAGAGAGTTCAAGATCAGGATGCATCACAACGCGTATAAAGTGTTTGTTATTGAGGATATGTTTTTTAATCAAAGATGGCAAATAAGTTGGATCAACTATCTTTTCTCTTAATGTCTTGAAAAGAGAGTGGACACAAAGACCATCTTCAGCATTTCCACCATGTTGTTGTAATAAAGCAGAGCGGAAGTAGAGCGATAAGCCATAGGGGCATGAGTTGCCAGTGATTTCGGTGCGTGACATTTCCAGTTGATGAATTGCACCATCAACAAGATTCTTTTGTAATCCTTTTTCGACGACTTCAAACAGTGTTTTACGCACAAGCTCTTCCAGCATATGCTCGGCATCACTGCGACATCCACGAAAGACAAGAAAATAGGGGATTTCACTCATCTCATTGTCTAAAGTGGTGTCAGCTTGTTTACAAAGATCTGATGCAAGCAGTGCGCGCTTAAGTGGTCCTGCATCTGTTCCCATCAAAACTGTGTCGATTACATTCAAAGCTAGTAATTCTACTTGATCCAAAATCGAACATGTTAGCCATCCAAATCCAATCAATGTCTTCTCCTTGGGATCCTCTGAAAGAGGGTAGGAGCTGACTACAAAACGTGGGCTTTCAAAACGAGGCTGTTTAGCAATAGGAGGGATCAGCTCACACGGTTTTGCATTTTTTAGAATCTTCTCTTCCAAGAAAGCAAGATGACTCTCAAGTGGAATATTGCCATAGAAAAAGTAAAGACAGCGACTTGGGTGATAATACTTTGCGTGAAATGCTTTGAGCTGCTCGTATGTCAAGCTTGGAATCTCTTTTGGATCGCCCCCCGAGTTCACTCCATAGGTGATATCAGGAAAAAGCGCCTCCATTAATAGCTCACCTAAACGAGCATCTCCAGTTGCTAATGCACCTTTCATTTCATTAAAGACAACGCCCTTGTATTGCAACAAAGATTTTGGATCAGCCATTTGAGTGAACTC
Organism: Chlamydia trachomatis; assembly: GCA_945861315.1. Lineage (GTDB taxonomy): Bacteria > Chlamydiota > Chlamydiia > Chlamydiales > JAAKFR01 > JAJACK01. The sequence goes on along the minus strand of CAMAUB010000002.1, from coordinate 4,781 downwards.
AAGGCGATGTCCCTCTTGCAAAAAACTTTCTTCTAAAAGTTTTGGATGGAATACAGCATCTAAATAGACATCTAGTAAGTTGTAAAAATCCTTTGGAACTTGAGAGGCAGCTGGATAACACGTGAAGTCTGAGCCTGTCAATGCATTCATAAAAGTGTTAAGACTTCGTCTTGTCATTCCAAAGAAGGGGTCGCGCACCGGAAAACGCTCTGAACCGCACAAAACAGTGTGTTCAAGGACATGAGCCACCCCATTTGATGACTCAGGGAGAGTGCGAAAAGAAAGATTAAAAAGATTTTCATCATCTTCATTTGCAATGTGCATGATACAAGCCCCGCTCGGCTCATGGACCATCTCAATTAAAGTGCACTTCAGCTCTTCAATATCAATCTCTTTTACCATCTTAAAACGCATAAAAAAAAGTGTAACGGATGAGACGCTATCCGTAAATAGCTTTCTATCACCTATTCTTTTTTTTAAAACAAGGATAAATGCTTTTTATTATTAATAATAAGCATGTTATAATCAACACCTCTATGAAAAAATGGATCGCCTTATTTGTGTTAATGGGATTTTTGAATCTCTCTTTGGTAGCTAATCCCTACGCGAAGTTTAGCTCTGAGCCAAGCATTGGCCTTGGGATACGTCAATCTATTGGACATCATGGGTGTGATTTATCACTAGAAATGAACCCCACTTATGATGAAAGGCAGTATTCTGCTAAATCTCTTTACCTATTCTACCCCCAACCTCAGAAACAAGCGCGCCTCTATTTTGGGGGTGGAGTTGCTGGAACCATGCGAGAGCAGAAGTTTCCAAACTACCATGTTTGGAAGCATGCAGAAAAAGAAAAGAATTTAGAAACTGTTGTAGGTTGTGAATTTCTACAAAATCATCGCATGAAGATGTATACGCAAGTAGAGTGTGGTATCTCTAAAAACAGATCACCTGAAGTACGCTTTTCTCTCGGGATAGGATTTTAGAAACTAATGTTGAATGAGCAAGTCTCTATTGCTTCGTCTAATCACATTGATCAACAGAAGAATAAATGCAACGAAGATCAAAAAAGCGCAGCAATAGAGCAGTGGATTTAAAGAAATTCCAACAATTATACCTCCAATAAAGGGGGCAAGCAGTTTGCTCAATGCAAACATCGATTGAATCAGCCCCATTACACGCCCCTGTTCTCCTGCTTTTGCTGCCATTGATGTGAGTGCCAAAACAATTCCCCAGACAAGAGCTGCAAAAATCATTGATAATGAATATGTTATAATAAAGTAACTAAAATAGTCGCTTGTTCCCGCAAAAAAGAGAAAAAGGCTGATGAAAAAAAGCATCCAAAGACTCACTTTCCAAAGAGAGAAGCGGCTCACCATCCAGTAGCCGAGGAGCAGTGCAGACAAAATCCAAAACGTTCCAATGGATAAGAAGAGAAGAAGGATTTCATTTTCGGTAACTTTGAACTTAATAAATGAAATAGGAGAGAGCCATTGAAAGGAAATAAAAAGCCCTAGTGACCAAAAAAAGATGATCAAATAAAGCATGCGCAAATGATCGCGAGCAAGTAATTTTTGCCTAGTACAAGCATAAGTTGGTGCTGTCTCTTTCACAAGGGGAAGAAAAATAATCAGGCTAATAAGGGAAAAAAGAGCAAAACACCAAAAGGGGGTGGCTGGATGATAGTTGAATTTGGGGCTATTGAAGAGGACTACGAGGAAAAACGAAATCATCCAGCTAAAGCCTAAAATAGCAGCGACAAAGCAAAATGCTTTGCCTCGTGCTTTTTTTGTCCCGAATATATCTGCAAAAACGGCCATACAAATACCGAGATTGGCAGCAAAAAATCCGGTAAAAAGTTGACTTAGTAAAAGGAGCGTGTAAGATTGTGCATAAAGCGAGAGTGCAGAGCAAATATCTCCAATAATTGTACCTAGAATTGTGACACTTAGAATTTTTTTTCGTCCATAGTGGTCACTGATATTTCCAAAAAAAGTCGCGCCAAAAAATTGAGTAAGAGGATAGGCCATTAGCATGATGCTAAGTAAGATATGAAAAGTTGTCTCTTTTGTATCAATTGGTAAGATTGCAATTTTTGAATTAAGAAAAAGGGAAGGAAACAGCAGTGCATACCCGAACGTATCGAGAAATAGAATGATAAATATCGCTGTTAATGTGCGTTTTTTAGACCCCATCTCAACTGACTGAGTTAGCATTTTTGCTTTTTAAAAGCTACTAGACAAGTGCAAGAAATAAGGTTACTAACCTGAGTTTTGGGTTTATTCCGCAGATATTCAGAGGAGATTTCTCGAAAATTTTTGGGATTTTTTCCGAAGGGAAGGGTCTTGTACCCTTTTCGAGGAAAAAAGCGCAAAAAGATCGAGAAAGATCACTGAAGATCTGAGGAATAAATCCAAAATTCAGGTTACTAACCATTTGGCTGCTATTAGCTGTCTTGAGCCCATTGAATCGCTGCTGTTTTCCATTCTAGATTACGTGCTTCTTGAATCTGCACAGAACGAGTTAAAAGCTCTTCACTAGTAACGTCTTCTGGCAAGCTTGCAAGTTGCACTTGGAACCGATCTTCTACTGACACCCACTGCTCCATAAAAGCTGAGTCTTGCTTAATTAATGCATCAAAAGCAGGAATCTGAATAAGTGTATCTAAATAAGATTCCATAACTTGTCTTGTAAGATGACTTATATCGATCCAATCTCTTCGACCTATAGTAGCGTAGAGCATATGTTGGATAGCACTTACAAGAGATAACTCTTCTCGCAGAAGGCTCTCATAATACAAATAAATTTCTACACTCTCTTGTTCTTGCGTACTGGTTTCGCTTTCATGGGTACCAATGATCTGCTGCAAACAGCTACGCAAGGTGTTTGTCTTGGCAACTCCTATTAAGATTTCAAGTTTGCGGTGGGTAGTCCCGTCTGGCGGAAGAGTGACCAATACCCAAGCTGTATAAATTTCATTGAAGGACATCGCTGCACGATCTCCACAGCCCTCTAAATTGTCCCTAACTTGGACAAAGAAAGTCTCTCTGAATGTTCCATCTTCTAAAACAGTGTTTAATATTCTACATGCAGTTTCGCATAAAGATCGTTGAGATCGCTGAAAGTCTTTAGCTCTTTCTAATCGCACAAGCCACTCATGAAGGCTTTCTTTTTGTCCTTGATCCAAAACACTTATATCTAGATTGAGATCCGTCATCTGTGCATAGCTTTTCCATAGATTAAGCTTTGGAGGTAATCGTTCTACAGCCACTGCCCCTCTTTGTCTTTGGATTGCAGTTAAGACTAGACCTGGCTGCGTATGAGGTATGGATGTTTCATTAGTATCTAAGTATGTTATATGTAACAGGTTGCAAAAAGAAATAGGAATTTCAGAAAGTGCTGGGTTTTCAGAAAAGACAAGCAATTCAAGCTGCCGCAGCTGGCCAATTTCAGCAGGGAGGGTTGTCAGTTGATTCGAATTCAAGTGAAGCAATTCAAGCTGCCGCAGCTGGCCAATTTCAGCAGGGATGATTGTCAGTTGATTCGAAGACAACTGAAGCCTTTCAAGCTGCCACAGCTGGCCAATTTCAGCAGGAAGGCTTGTCAGTTGATTCGAATTCAAGCAAAGCACTTTAAGCTGTAGCAGCTGGCCAATTACGGTAGGGAGGGTTGTCAGTTGATTCCAAGACAAGTCAAGCTCTTGAAGCTGCAGGAGCTGGCCAATTGTAGCAGGGAGGGTTGTCAGTCGATTCCAAGACAAGTCAAGCTCTTGAAGCTGCAGGAGCTGACCAATTTCAGCAGGAAGGGTTGTCAGTTGATTCGAATCCAAGTCAAGCCTTTTAAGCTGCACAAGCAGGCCAATTTCAGCAGGAAGAGTTGTCAGTTGATTCGAAGCCAAGCCAAGCCTTTTAAGCTGCCGCAGCTGGCCAATAACAGCTGGGAGGGTTGTCAGTTGATTCTCAGACAAGTTAAGTGTTTGAAGCTGAATGAATTTGCAAATGACAGTGGGAAGAGTTTTTAATCCGAAAGAAGATAAATCTAGACTTGTCGATCTATTTTGAAATGCACTTTTAATCCTCTCAGCTGCCACTCTTGCACGTCCACCCTCCGTTGCTGCCCAAGCTTCTAATTCTTCATGAAGCTGCCGATCTGTTAGCAAGGGAGCACTTGGGGATGATGCTGGTACTGTACTTGAAACCGGTAAAGGATATGTGACTCTCCTTTGAGGCGGCAGTTCAGCAGGGGCAGTTACTTGCCTTGCCAATCTATCTGATCTATTTTGAAATGCTCTTATAATCCTCCCAGCTACCATTGTTGCATGTCCATCCTCCGACGCGACCCAAGCTTCTACTTCTTCAAGAAATGGATGAAGATAGAATTCTAGAGAAGCTGCTATTGAAAATTCAGAATTACTGCACACTTTTGACCCAACCTTAATTTTTTATTATTTGAATAAACATCTATAGAGAAACCCAAAACTTAGGTTGATACGCACTCCTGCGAAGCTGCCCAAGCTTCTAATTCTTTATGAATCGGTGTGACTGGATTGTAGAAGAATATAAATTAAGATTCAATAAATGTTTATAGTCGATTAAGTTCGGAATGATAATTTTGACCTGCGTGAAAGCCTCGCGATTGATAGATCGTAACTGACCCAATATAGAGGCGGTTGCAAAATTCAATGGTAAGATAGGTTTTTTAGAGAGTTAGCGCGAAAAAATAAAAAATATTGGTCCTCTTGTGGTAGCTTGTTAGTTACAAAACATACAGAGCTAACAAAAAGA
>CAMAUB010000001.1 GCA_945861315.1 Chlamydia trachomatis | reverse complement strand
AAAAGATAAAAGAGAAAGTCTTAAACAAACTCTTGAGGAAACAAAAAAAAACTACTATCAAGCCTTAGATAAATTACCAGAGCTAACAGCAACTTATCTTCCCTATTCTCATGACTATCTAATGGCAAAGTATGATCTTGATCGTGCTAATGGTGGTACTGATTTTTCAGAAAAAGAAACACATTTTAATACAATTGTCGCACGCTCATCAGAGGCACGCTTCGTCCTACAAGAGGCGCGAGATACAATCCAAGGTTATAGAGATGCCACAGCTGAGCTCTATTTTATGAATGAGCGCAATGAGTGGATAGAGGAACAGTTTGCCAATTTTAAGGTAGTGATTCCTGCCCTACTTCGCCCATTTCATTGGGAAGATGATGCGGGAGGAGCTCAAGGCATCAACCAAATCATCCCTTGGTGGGATTTGACACGTATTAATCGTAAAGACCTTGTTACTAGTTTGATTTTTGGTATTAGAGTTTCGCTAGTTGTCGGAGTTAGCGCTGTAGTTATTGCCCTTTTAATTGGACTCCCTCTTGGAACTATTTCAGGTTATTTTGCCGGAAAGACTGATCTAGTTTTTTGTCGAATTCTTGAGATTTGGGAGTCGATGCCAACATTTTTTATGCTGTTGCTTGTCGTAGCATTGACGCAGAGCAAATCGATTTTTATAGTTGTCGCAGTCCTTGGTATTTTTGGTTGGACAACTTTTGGACGCTATATGCGCGCAGAGGTGCTAAAGCAGCGCTCCCTCTCGTATGTGATGGCGTGCAAAAGCCTTGGCTATAACCATCCTAAAATCATGTTTTCACACATTTTGCCAAATGCAATCCCACCAATTTTGACGCTTTTGCCTTTCTCAATGATGGCTGCGATCACAAGCGAGGCAGGCCTCTCTTTCCTTGGACTTGGAGAAGAAGGATCAACGTCATGGGGCGTCTTAATGGCTGAGGGGCGCTCTGTTTTTCCAGCTGAGAGTTACTTGCTTTGGCCACCTGCAATTTTACTGACAACTCTTTTGATCTGTATTGCATTGATTGGGGATGTAATGCGAGATGCCATCGATCCTAAAATGCGGTCGTAAAAAGAGGGTAGAAACTTGTGAATGACCATTTTAATAAATAGAAAAAGAAGATAGAAAGCCCTGCACCAACTGGTACTGTAATAATCCAGGAGACAACAATGTCGCGGATAGTGTCGAGGTTAATGGCACCAATTCCACGCGCAAAACCAACGCCTAAAACTGCCCCAACCAAGACATGTGTTGTTGAAATAGGGAGGCCTAGTTTTGAGGCAAGCATAATAGTGAGTGTTGCGGCAAAACCGGCTGAAAAGCCTCTTGATGGGGTGAGGTCCGTAATTTTCTTCCCAACTGTCTCAATGACACGCCATCCCCATGTTGCAAGCCCAACAACAATACCAATACCTCCAAGAAAGAGTAGAGAGATAGGAATAGTATGGTGTAGTAAAACGGATTTACCTTGCAAAGCGTTGACTATTCCAGAAAGAGGCCCTATCACATTGGCCACATCATTTGAGCCATGTGCAAATGCCATAAAGCAGGCAATAATAATTTGCAGACGCATAAAGATTTTTTCGACCATATCATATTCAAGAAGGTGGGGATTTTTGATCCGTCGAAGCAAAAAGATTGTGATCCCAGCTGTGATCAATCCTGAGGCCAAAGCAATAAGAAGTACAAGCCAAAGGTTCATCTGTAGCTTTACACCATTTAGACCATTGTAAAAAATGATAATACAGATTAGAAAAAAAATGGAAAAAACTAGCCAAGGGGTAAGCCGTTTAGCAGCCTCAAGAGGATCTTTATGATAGAGAATGTGTCTGCGGATAATAGTAAAAATAATAAAAGCTACAGCTCCTCCTAAGAAGGGAGAAATCACCCAGCTAGCTGCAATAGAACCAATTTTAGCCCAAAAAATCGACTGAAATCCCCCAAGTACCACTCCAAATCCAAGCACGGCGCCCACAATTGAGTGTGTCGTTGAGACTGGCCAACCATTGAAAGAGGCTATTTGAAGCCACACGCCTGTTGCTAGAAGTGAGGCTATCATCCCAAAGATATAATCAGAATTATGATTTGAAAAGATTATTGGGTTTACAATGCCAGCTTCTACAGTTTCAGAAACATTTGAGCCAAGCAGCAGTGCTCCGGAAAACTCAAAAATTGCGGCAATAATAACCGCTCGCCTAAGGGAGAGCGCCCCAGAGCCAACTGAAGTCCCAACGGCATTGGCAACATCATTAGCTCCTATGTTCCATGCAACGTAGAAGCCCAAGACCAAAGCAAAAATAAGAAATGCTGTGATCATTTAACCTCGAGAATCATCCTTACTCGATTGGCTAATTTTTCTGATTCATCTGATAAAGCAGCAAGCTCTTGAATGACTTTCATCCATAAAAAAAAAGTTTGGGGAGGCCATTCGTCGCATTGAGAAAATATTTTCTTTAACAATCCTTTTTGCAAAACATCTGATTCATGTTCAAGCAAAGCTACTTGCTCAACTAGCAATTGAACCTTTTCAGCTTCATATCCACCAAAAGAGCTCTCAAGTAATCTTCCCATCTCATCAATAATACGGGAGGCTACTTCAAAAGCTTCCAAATTTTTATGTAAAAAGAGATCAAATTCTTTAGCAAATAGAGGTATGATCTCTATCTCTCTTAGAGTAAGAAGAATGCCAAGATCTTCTGCTCGATCAGCAATGCTATCTTGGGAGGTCAAAATTTCAAGAAGTGCTCCACGAGCAATTGGCAAAAAGATTCCCGTTGGAAGGTTATTGCGAATATCGTTTTTAACGAGGTCCGCATCATGCTCTAGTGTTGAAATTTTTTGAGAAATTTCAGCGATACGAGTATAATTTTTCTCTTTTAAAGCATCAAAAAGTGGTAAGACTTCATGAATACAATCTTTCACCCTTGCCATATGAGCTTGGAGAGGGTTGAAGGGAGAGCGGCCAAAGAGGCGAGCTAATGTTTGCATAATAAGAGATAATAATGGCTAAACAGGTTAAAGTAAAGAAACATGGCACAGCTTGAGGTTAGGAATCTTACAACCCGCCTGAAATTAGAAGGAAAAGTTTACAAAGTCATCCATGACTTAAGCTTTAAACTCGAAGCGGGAAAAACACTGGCTCTTGTTGGAGAGACAGGATGTGGAAAGTCAATGACGGCACTCTCATTGCTCGGAATTGTTCCAAAACCCCCTCTTTTTTCCATCGAAGGGGAGGTCCTTTATAAGGGGATCGATCTGCTTAAGCTAAATCCGGGTGAATTAAGGCGAATTAGAGGGCGTCAGATCGCTATGATTTTCCAAGATCCACGCTCTTCGCTCAATCCCGTTTACACAATTGGTGATCAATTGATGGAAGTGTGCTTTAACCATCTTAATCTTGCACCCACCCTAGCAAAAGAGAGAGTGATCCAAGGATTAGAAGAAGTTCAGCTTATAAAACCAGAGCGTCTACTAAAAGAGTACCCTCATCAGCTCTCTGGAGGAATGTTGCAGCGAGTGATGATCGCAATGGCGCTACTTTGTCAACCCGATATTCTTATTGCTGATGAACCAACTACGGCTCTTGATGTCACAATTCAAAAACAAATCATAGAACTTTTAAAGGGAATTCAAAAAAAGAGAGGTATGGCAACCTTGCTCATTACTCATGACATGGGTGTTGTTGCTGAAATTGCGGATGATGTCGTTGTGATGTATGCTGGACAAAAAATTGAAGAAGCTCCGGTTTCCCATCTTTTTGAACATCCTTCGCATCCATATACACAAGCTCTTTTTGCCTCACGCCCAAAGCGCCCCATTTCTGAGTGCAAACTTCCTACAATAGCAGGTAGCGTGCCTCGTATCACAGCGCTTCCAAAAGGATGCCATTTCCATCCTCGCTGCCCTTATGTCATGCCTTTATGCAAACAAGATTTGATTGATCTTTTTCCCCTTCCCCAAAAAAACCATCACGCACGTTGCTTGCTTTTTGATGAACACCTACAATGGAAACTTGATGACAACGATGCTGAAAGTTAAAAATCTCAAGAAATATTTTCCAATTAAAAAAGGTATCTTGCGACGCCATGTCGATGACGTGAAAGCTGTTGACGGCATTTCTTTTTCAATTAGAGAACAAGAAATTGTTGGCCTTGTTGGAGAATCGGGGTGTGGAAAAAGTACTGCCGCACAAGCAGCAATACGACTCATAGAGCCAACAGAGGGAGAAGTTGAATTTCTAGGAGAGAATTTTCTCTCCTTGCGTGGTGGGCAACTGCGCAAAATGCGTCAAAAAGTACAGATGGTTTTTCAAGACCCTTTGGCCTCTCTCAATCCACGTAAGACGGTTTTAGAAAATATTGGAGAAGCTCTTTTATATCACAAGCGTGTCAAAACACGTGCTGAACAAATTGATCAAGTTCTCTCTATACTCAAAAAAATTGGCATGCCTGATCGAATCCTGAATCACTATCCCCATCAGTTTTCAGGAGGACAACAACAACGGATTTCAATTGGAAGAGCGATCGCTCTCTCACCTCGGCTTATCATTTGTGACGAAGCAGTTTCTGCCCTCGACCTCTCAGTTCAAGCTCAAATCCTCAACCTTCTCTACGATTTGAAAGAGCAGCTCAAGCTTAGCTACTTATTTATTTCTCACGACTTATCTGTTGTGCGAGCTCTTTGCGACCGCATCCTTGTAATGTACCAAGGGAAAATCGTTGAAGAGGGGGTAACTTGCGCGATCTTCGAAGATCCCAAACACAGCTACACACAAAAACTTCTCTCCTCTCTTCCCCGTTCTCATCCTAGAAAATAGACCTCTTGCATATACCCAAACAACTTGAAAAGTCGGAATTTCGGCTGCGTCAAAGCCCCGGGCTTGAACGATCGTAAACAACCCCATATAGTCGATTAAATCCGGAATGATAATTTTGTTGTGAGATGTTCTAAGTCATCTAAATTGTAGTAATGAAGTGAAATCATCCCTGAGCCATCTTTGCGGTGAGAGATTTCCACTTTTGTTCCAAGCTCCTCTTCTAAACTCTTTTCAAGATCGGAGACATGAGTATCTTTTCTTGGTTTAGCTGAGAGTTTTCGACTCTCTTTTTCAGCCGCTCGTACAGTGAGTTGCTTATCCAAGATAAGTGTATGCAACATCCGTTGTAGCTGACCGCTTTCAAGAGATAAAATCGCTTTTGCATGCCCCATTGTCATCTCCCCTTTTGAAAGAGACTTCTGAAGGTTTTCTGGCAAAGTTAAGAGACGAAGATAATTGGCAACCGTTGATCGTTTTTTACCTACGCGATCAGCAAGCTCTTCTTGAGTCATGCGAAAGACTTCAATTAACTTCTTAAAGGCGTGCGCTAGCTCAATTGGATCTAGATCAACGCGCTGAACATTTTCAATAAGGGTAGCTTTTGCAGCATGCTCATCTTCTAAATCTCTAGAAATGACTTTGATTGTAGAAAAGCCCATTTTTTTACAAGCGCGCCACCTTCTCTCTCCAGCTATTAATTCATAATAGAGAATCTTCTCTTTATTTTTTATGGCACGCACAACTGGAGGGTGAATCAACCCAACAGCATTGATTGAAGCTCCAAGTTCTGAAAGTTCCTCTTCTGAAAATGTTCTACGTGGTTGAAATGGGCTGACTCGAATTGAGTCTATTGGAATCTCTATGATTTTCTCTTCCATTAATGACCTCTTGTAGCTTTGACCTTAATATAACCAGAAGTTTCTCATCCTTAATACGATTTACATGAATAGGATCATAGAGTGTAGAGACACCTTCACCTAAAGGCGCCCACTCAACAGGATTTGTTTCTCCAAAAAGAACAACGCCTTTTTTACCCAAAGCAGCTGAAACATGTCCAATCCCTCCATCACCTACAAAAAATAGGTCACTTGCTTTCATAAGTACCATAAATTCTTCAAAATTACGAGGAAAATGCAAAAGGTAGGGCATCCTGAGTTCTGAAACAAGCGCTTGCGCTCTTAATGAATCTTTAGGTTGACCCAAAACAATCACATGAAAAGGTCCATATTCTTTGTAAAGCTGGTTAACAATTGCGGCATAGCGCGCCTCATCAAAGCGATTAGACGAACGCGTTGTAGAAGCTGAAAGAAGAAGGATAGGCAAGTTTTTGGGTATAAGATCAAAGTGGCGCTCCATCACATTTTGTGGAACAATAACTTTAGGATAAAACTCTTTTGGAACCTCTAAGAGATCTGGAGCGACCATTTGTAGTACTTTAAGAGCTTGATGTTTTCTCTTTGACTCTTTGTGATTAAATAAAATAGGAGCGTTAATAAAACGGCTATGCCACTCTTTATTAACATATGCTATCCTTTTCTTCGCCCCAAGAGCAAACAAAAATACATTGACCAATTTCATTGGAGAGGTCTTAGCTGAAAGAGCGAGATCAAATCCTGTCCACCGATGTCGCAATGCTGCTTTGATATGGTTAACATATTTATTTCCAGAAACTGGAAGGATGACAACTTTTCCTAAAGGGGGTAGATAGGGAAGCAAAGAAGAATTTCTCTCATCAATAAAAAGAGTGATATCACTCTGCTGCTTTTGAAGATAGTTGATTAGGGGAAGAGTGCATAAAAGATCTCCTAGACCATTTCGGCGAATGATAGCAATTTTTTTCATTTACAAAGGGGGGTTAAACGGGTAGAATCTATCAAATCCTATGGAAGAAAACAAGTATCTTGAGTATCTAAAAAAATATTGGAAAAAAGCGTTCTACGCAGTACTGATACTAGCGTGTGTGGGAATCTGGTCTGAACGCCTTTTTCTAAAAAAGAGCGGCAACACAAAACAAGACTATCTGATTGTAAATCAGATATTTGAGTCTTACCGTATGGGAAATCCTATTGCACTTGAGTCATTAGACGAGGCTGAACGTGTTGTAAAAAAGCATCCAGAATTAAGCTCTAAATACGCGACAATGCTCTCTCATTGCTGTTATGTTCAAAATCAACCAGAAAAAGCTCTCCTTTATGCAAACTCTTCCTTGAAGCGTGCGCGCAACTCTCTCCCTTCCCCTTATGTGACCTATTCTGATGTCTCTTTAGAAATTTCTGAAAAAAAATTTGAACAAGCCTACAAGCATTCTGTTCAGTTAGAGGAAGAGTTAGCTCGAGGTGAATTTGAGCAACTGCACGCCTTTAATTTACTACGACTTATTTTCCTATGCGACAAGGTGAGTGAAGATAAAGAGGCGTACTATAAGCGGCTTAAAAAAATGGCTTCTTACGACTCAATCGCCCCCCTCTTTCAAGAAGGTTCCGTCAACTTAGAGACCTATTTGAAGTCGGCATAGTCCTTGCTTCAATTTATACTCATTCAAGCTCAAAATAAGAATTTGGGCTTGAATGAGTATATTAGTGCATGTTATACATGAAATTGACTGAAATTAATGATTTCAGTCGCTCCCCTATTCGTCGTGGATGTCGGGTTGATGACCTGGGGCATTTAAGGAGGTGAACAGTGGATTTGCTGCTCAAAGCCACAAAGAATTGGGCCGGAATTACTTAGAAAATGGAGCTCGTTAAAGGCTAATCTCCCTTAAACGAGTTTGGATTTAGGAGATTTAGCGTTGAAAAATAACAACTTGCTAACAATAGAAGCCGGAAGTCACGAAGAAGAGCTAGTAATTTATGATGAAGAGCACTCTTCAGATTACGATAGACCCCATCAAAAAGATGAGGTTTTTGTAATCACCGGAAGCATCACTGTTTCCCCATAAACTTTCTGTGCAAAATTGCCCCCGCCTTATGGCGGGGGCTTTTTATAATTAATTATGATAAGTGTAACAATTATAAATAATAATGGGGTGAGGCTTTTAAAAGAGGTTCTTGTTGCTCTCTCTTCTTTTGATGAAGTACTCATCTATGACTCTGGCTCAACAGACGATTCTCTTATCATTGCAAAATCTTTTCCAAATGTTACCATTCATCAACACCCCTTTAACGGATTTGGAGCAGCCCATAATCATGCTGCATCACTTGCTAAACACGATTGGATTTTTTCAATTGATGCTGATGAAATTGTCTCTGAGGAACTTATCAAAGAAATCTCTCAGCTTAAGCTAGATCCTAAGTACATCTATGACATTACTTTTCACAACTATTTCAACGGAAAGTGGATCAAGTGGTGTGGCTGGTATCCAGAATCCCATATTCGACTTTACAACAGAAAATCAACCGGCTTTACAAATGTTCAAGTTCATGAAGGGATCAAAACTGATCACTTAAAAATTGTTGCGCTTAAAAGTCCAATTTATCACTACTCATACGCCTCTATTTCTGATTTTTTGGTGAAAATGGAACGCTATTCAACACTTTTTGCAAAGCAGTATGTGGGGAAAAAGCGTGCCTCTTTTTTCACAGCCCTTTATCATGGTGCAGGAGCCTTTCTTAAATGTTACTTTCTTAAAAGGGGATTTTTGGGAGGATTTGAAGGCTATATTATCTCCCGTTATAATGGGGAAACAGCTTTTTATAAATATTTAAAACTAAAAGAATTGAATAATGTTACTCTCGCTAATGTATCATCGCGCTGGAAAAGGGAAGCATGCAAATTTAAAAAGCACGCTAGACGACCACTTTGACTACTTAAAACGCTTTCCAAACGTTCTGCCTGGAGAACAACTTAAACGGGCAAAGACATCTATTTGTCTCACTTTTGACGATGCTACATTTGATTTTTATCATATAATCTTTCCAATGCTAAAAAAACATGGCTTGCGCGCTCTTCTTGGAGTCCCTGTACGCTATATTACAGAGAGAAGTAACGCAAGTGCTGAGCAGCGACTATGCATCCCTTATACTATGGCAATGCAAGATGGTTTTTTTGAAAAAAAAGCTCCCTTTTGCACGTGGGAAGAAATTCGCGAAATGATTTCTAGTGGAGTTGTCCAGATTGCTTCTCACTCATATGCTCACTGCAATTTAACTTTCCCCTTCGTAGATCTTAATCGAGAAGTGATCGAATCTAAGAGAATTCTTGAAGAGAAGTTGGATCAACCCATTACTTCATTTATTTATCCCTTCGGAAAGGTAAACAGACCCCTTCATGAATTTGTCATGCAACACTACCGTTATGCGTTTCGCATAGGCGATGCAGCCAATTGGACGTGGGATTGTAGTATACGCCCAATCTCCAGAATTAAGTCAGATAATACAGATACAGAGCAACTTCTTTCACCTAGACTTATGTGCTTTTCATTTCTAAAGGGAATCTGTTTAAGGCTTTTACAGCGGCTGTAAGCTCCTCTATAAACAGATCAACCTCTTCTTTTGTATTATAGATGCCAAAAGAGATGCGAGAGATCGATGTGAGTCCAAAGCGAGCAAGCGTTGTTTGAGAACAGTGGTGCCCTGTACGCATTGCAATGCCACGCTCATCTAATAGAGTCGCTAAATCTAAGGGATGTACACCAGGAATGTGGAAGCTTATGATCGCCCCCTTTTCTCTTGCGGTTCCAATAATCTCTACATGTTTTTGTAGCTTTTCAGTTGCATAGAGCATCAACTCACTCTCTACCTCTTCAATCACGTCTAGACCAATGGCAGTGAGATAGTCAATTGCTGCTCCAAGGCCGATAGCCTCAGCAATAGGAGGTGTCCCTGCTTCAAATTTGAGAGGCAAACAAGCATAGGTAGACTTCTCTAAGGTAACACTCTCAATCATATCTCCTCCCCCTTCAATTGGGAGCATCTCTTCGAGTAAAACCTCTTTTCCATAAAGGACACCAATTCCTGTTGGGCCGTAGAGTTTGTGACCTGAAAAAACGAAAAAATCGATATCAAGTAGCTGTACATCGATTGCAAGATGGGGAGCACTTTGTGCTCCATCAATGCAGACAAAAGCACCGTAGGCGTGTGCTCTTTCAATAATTTTTTCAATGGGGTGGCGTGTTCCAATTGAGTTGGCAATATGTGCCAACGAGACAAGTTTTACATTTTCATCGAGCAACTCTTCAAATTCATCTAGATCAAGTTCTCCACGATCATTAACTGGAATAAAGCGTAAGACAGCTCCTCGCCTTTCTGCCATCATTTGCCAAGGGACTAGGTTGGAGTGGTGCTCAATTTGCGTCAAAATAATCACATCACCTGGGTAGATAAATGTATCACCAAAAGAGCGTGCTAATAGATTGATTGCTGCTGTTGCTCCACGCGTAAAGATGATCTCTTGGGGCTTTGCAGCGCCTAAAAAGTTTTGGACGGTTCTTCGTGCATTAAAATAGCGCTTGGTTGCCTCTTGAGCCGTTTTGTAGATCGCACGATGAACTGTTCCATAGTGATTAGCGTAATAATCGCTCATGGCATCAATGACATAGTTTGGGGTCAAAGCTGTTGCAGCACTATCGAAATAGATAAGCGGCTGCCGCTTTAACATTGGAAAATCGCTGCGTGTATCAGCCAATTGCTTCATTGATCACCTCACGACAAAATGCAGCAATGAGAAGCTGTTTTGCCTCTTCTTTTGGAATGCCACGTGTTAAAAGATAAAAGAGTGCATCTTCATCTAGTTGCCCTGTTGTTGCGCCGTGAGATGCTTTGACATCATCAGCAAAAATTTCGAGGTTTGGCTTGCTTTTTGCCTCTGCTTTTGGGCTCAAAATAAGATAGTTGTTCATTTGATACGCTTGTGTTTTTTGCGCTTGCGGGTGAACATAAATTTTCCCCTCAAAAGTGCTACGAACAAAGTCATCGATCACTCCCTTGAATTTTTGAGATGAGGTTGTATGAGGAGCAATGTGCTCCATCAAGACATTGGTGTGGCACTCCTGCTTTCCATCAAGGCGAGAGAGCCCAACTAGAGTTGCATTTGATCCCTCCCCTTGCAATTGCACGTGGTAATCATCACGAGCTATAGTCAAACGAGCTGAAGGTTGTTTTGCGCTTGATGCAAAAGCAATGCTTTTAAAAGTTGCATCGCGCTTAAGCGTGGCACGAAGTGTTTGAAAATGGGTAATCTCACGCTGAATTGTTGCAGATGCATTCTCTTCAATTGCAAAATCACAAAATCCAATATTCCCAACAATGGAGAGCTCAGCCCCTCTTGCAACATAGACAATGAGACGTGGAGTATTGATTTGAAGAGGTTTCTCTATTTTTGTGTTAGGAGGTACATAGAGGAAAACACCCTCATGCTCTAAGGCGGCATTGAGCAGCGCAAAAGGATCTTTCTCTTGCTTTAGCCAGATGGCAAGCCTCTTCTCTAAAAATGCACCATACGTATGCCACGCTTTTGAAAGAGTGATTGCAATCACTCCCGTTGGAACAGATGGAATACGACTCTCTTCAAGCTCTATAGGGCGTTCAAAAAATGCACGAAGGCGAACATAGCGAAAAACTTCATTGGCTTTATTTGGCAAGCCAATAGCTTCAAAGCGTTTCCACGCTTGTTTGTGCCACGTTTCATGACCACAAAGTTTCCGTGCTTGTTCAAGAAAGGTAGCTGTCATATCCCCTCTTCTCCAGTTCTAATGCAAGCGATGCATCGCCTGAATGAACAAGTTTTCCATCCACCATCACATGAACAACTGTTGGCTTAATGTAATCTAGAAGGCGCTGATAGTGGGTGATGAGCAATAATGCCCGCTTTGGATTCATCAATCGATTCACACCATCAGCCACAATGCGCATAGCATCAATATCAAGACCTGAATCTGTTTCATCCAAAACGGCTAAGAGTGGCTCTAAAATCGCCATCTGCAAAATCTCGCTCCGTTTTTTTTCTCCCCCAGAGAAGCCCTCATTTACATCTCGCTCTTTAAATTCTTCTCTCATCTGAACAAAAGCCATTTTCTCAATCAGAAAATGATCAAATTCCTCTTCTGTTAACTCTTTTTCTTGCCTGTGTCTCTTAATTGCATTGAGCGCTGAAAAAAGAAATGTGCGTGTTGAAACACCTGTAATCTCAGGAGGATATTGGAAACTCATGAATAATCCCAAAGCTGCGCGCTCTTCTGGATCTAGGTCTAAAAGAGCTTTTCCTAGAAAGAGAATCTCTCCCTGTGTAACCTCATAGGCAGGATGGCCAGCTAACACTTTGGCAAGCGTTGATTTACCTGCACCATTAGGTCCCATGATCGCATGGATCTCTCCAGGCTGAATCATCAAATCAATTCCTTTTAAAATGGGTGTTCCTTCCACGCTAGCATGCAAGTTTTTAATTTTTAACATTCTAACCTACAGAATTTTCAAGTTTAAGTGCCAAAAGCTTCTTTGCCTCTTCAGCAAATTCAAGAGGAAGCTCCTCAATCACTTTTTTACAAAAGCCATTCACCACAAGGGAAATGGCATCTTCCCGGGATAAGCCACGCGACTGAAGATAGAAGAGTTGCTCTTCATTCATTTTAGATGTTGCCGCTTCATGTTCAACCTCAGCCGTATTTCCTGTCACTTCGATATAGGGGAAGGTATTAGCAGAACATTGATTTCCAACCAACATGGAATCGCACTGAGTATAATTGCGTGCGCCAATTGCGCGTGATCCGATCTGAACCAGGCCACGGTAGCTATTGTGCGATTGATCAGCCGCAATTCCCTTTGAAATGATCGTAGAGCGCGTATTTTTTCCTATATGGATCATTTTAGTTCCAGTATCGGCCTGCATCTTCCCATTTGTCAATGCAACCGAATAGAACTCCCCAACACTGTGATCCCCTTGAAGGATACAACTTGGATACTTCCAAGTAATGGCCGCTCCCACTTCAACTTGTGTCCAAGAGATTTTAGCATAATCGTGACACTTCCCTCTCTTTGTGACAAAATTATAGACGCCTCCCTCTCCAGTTTTGCGATCACCTGCATACCAGTTTTGGACTGTTGAATATTTGATTTCAGCACGATCTAAAGCAATCAGCTCAACGACAGCTGCGTGAAGCTGATTTGTGGAATAGGCAGGAGCCGTACACCCTTCCAAATAGCTAACATAGGAGCCCTCCTCGGCAATGATGAGCGTACGCTCAAACTGACCAGACTCTTTATCGTTGATCCGGAAGTAGGTAGAAAGTTCAATAGGAGAGCGCACACCCTTAGGCACGTAAACAAAAGATCCATCTGTAAAGACAGCTGAATTAAGCGCTGCAAAATAGTTGTCTCCAATAGGGACAACTGTGCCGAGATATTTTTTGATTAGCTCAGGATAAAGCTTAACAGCTTCTGAAATAGAACAGAGTATAACACCGGCATCATCAAGTTTTTTCTTAAAAGTTGTTCCAATTGAGACAGAATCAAAGACCATATCAACCGCAACGTTGGACAGTCGTTTTTGCTCATCAAGAGGAATACCAAGTCGCTCAAATGTAGCTAACACTGCAGGATCAACTTCATCAAGAGAGCCAAGTTTTGGCTTTGTCTTGGGGGCCGAGTAGTAGGACATTGCTTGATAATCAATTTTTGGATGTGAGACATTAGCCCAACTTGGCTCTTTCAGCGTGAGCCACTTTTGATAAGCCTTCAACCGAAAATCGAGCATAAACTGAGGCTCTCCCTTCTTTTGCGAGATGAGATGAATCGTTTCTTCACTCAATCCTTTAGGGATTGTGTCGCTCTCAACTTCGGTAACAAAGCCATATTTATAGTCTTCAACAACAGTCATGGTATCTAAGGATACCGACTTGTGGTGAAAGAGTCAAATAGAGCGCTTGGTAAGAAGGACTTTTTCCACACGCCGCCTTTTGACTCGAACAATTTCAAAACGAAAGTTACCAATAATAAAGCGGTCTCCCTTGTAGGGAATGGCTTCAAGTTGAGTCATACAAAGTCCGCTAAGCGTGCGGTAGCGTGCGCGCTCCTCATGAGGTAGTGAGTCAAAGTTAAAAATTTCTTTGAATTCATCGATTGGCATTTTTCCATCAAGAAGCCAGCTTCGGTTATTGACACGAAAGATTTGAGAGACACCCTCCTGGTCAATATCTTTCATGATCGCATCGATGATTTCATCCATAGAGATTATCCCTTGAACCACACCATATTCATCTGTTACCACTGCCATTTTTGATGCAGACTCTTTAAAAAGCTCCAGTAGTTCAAAAACCTGAACAGTCTCCTGAACAAAAAGAGGAGGTGTTGCCAGCAAACGTAGATCGACCTTTTCTCTTCTCCATATACAAGCTAGCAATGCTCCAGCTTCAACAACGCCCAGTACTTTATCTGTATTTCCATCACAAAGAAGATAACGCTCAAACCTAAGCCTCAAAATTTGATCACGCACCTCTTCAATAGGATCATTGGCATCGATCCACTCGATATCAACGCGGGGTACCATCAAAACTCCAACACGTCGATCTCCCAATCTGAAAATATTCTCAACCATTTCTTGCTCTGCCACTTCAATAACACCCGCTTTGGCTCCTATCTCAAGAGCAACACGAATGTCATCTTCAGTAATGCGGTCGTGTTTTTTTCCACGCGAAATTAATTGGGCAAAAAGATTGAATGAGACAACAAAGGGATAGGTCATCCCAATCATGAATTGCAGAGGGCGAGCGCAATAAGGGGCTAGCCGCTTCCAATAGAACGCTCCAAGAGTCTTTGGCAACATTTCTGTCCAATAGAGCATTGTCAAAGTAATCACGACCGAACCCATAGCGACCCAGCTATCACCAAAGAGAGTGAGAACACTAGCACCAACGCCTGCAGCACCGAAGGTATGCGAAATGGTATTTAGGGTTAAGATAGCAGCAAGCGGTCTATCTACTCTCTCTTTTAACTCTTCTAAAATCTTGCCACTTACAGCCCCTTTTTTCTTAAGAAGAGAAATATAGGCAGGAGTGCATGAGAGAAGCACTGATTCTAAAATTGAACAAAGGAACGAAATAATATGTGAGATTATGAAGTAAAAAACCAAAGAAGAGACCATTCCTTATGTTTATAAGAAAAGTCTTTTGAAGAAAAGTGGTTTGAGCTAAAAAGGAGCATCATGTTTCGACTCATCTTTCTTCTTCCTCTTTTTTTTACTGCGTGTGCACCTTATTGCGGCTATAAATATCAGTTAGAAAATGCACAGGAGTTTGTTCTTGATTCCTATAAAATTAAAGAAGGCAAGTCTGCTATTTTGGAAATGGAGGGGCAATACATCCCGCCTCTCTCTTCGACACTTTTTTTAGAATACGAGGATCAAATTGATGAAGATGATATTCTTAAAATTGCTGTCTATCACCCCTCACGAGAAGATATTTCAGCAGCGGTCTGTTCAGTTGGCAACTCTATTGGTTACCGCGTCATCAATGGAGAGATTCAACTTCCTAGCCTTCCCGCAGTTTATGTGAAGGGCTTGACTCTGAAGCAGGCGCGTGAAAAGATTCAGGCCCTTTATGATGCTGAAATTTCCAATGTCAATGTCTTCATGGAATATGTACAACGCCTACATAGTAACGTTGAATTAACAGGTGCTGTTGGAGTTTCAACTATTCCAGTTAGCGGACGTACTAGGCTCTATGAAATTCTATCGATTGCTCATGTCTCACCTGTAGCAAATCTCTTTAAGAGTTATGTGATGCGCAGTGGACAAGTGATCCCTCTTGATCTTTACAAATTGATGCATGAGGGAGATATGAGTCAGAATATTGTGATGCGTCCAAAAGATAAAATCTTTATCGCCGATCTTAGCGCTTCATCTATCATGGTTTTAGGAGAAGTGGGTATGGCTCAAAATCTTCCTGTTCCAAGTGGTTCAATTTCTTTGCGCCATGCACTAGCTGCAGTAGGCGGAATCCCTTTTACGGGTAATAAAAACTGCATTTTGGTTATCAGAGGAAATATTATTTCTCCTAAAATTTATCGTTTGTCATGGAATCATGTCACCTATCTACCAAACGATAGTCTGCTGCTCATGCCTGGAGATACCATTTATATTTCAGAAAAGCCTATCACAAAGTGGAATCGCTTTATCGAGCAACTTGTCCCAAGCAGTGTCCTTTTCGATATTTTGATCAAAACGAGGGGATGTTGCTCAATATGATTGACTTTACAAGTCAGATTGTTCTCTCCGTTTCAGACTTAATTAAGGCGCTTCAAAAGAATTTTAAGTGGCTTATTTTAGCTGCTCTAATTTGTGGTAGTCTCTTGGTGTGCATACAACTGAATTTAAGCAAACCCTATACCGCAGAAGCTTCTTATCTCCTAAAAAATGCTCTCCCTCTCTCTTCGAATATTTTTGACCTATTATCTCGACCTCCTCAAGAATCTTCTCAAGCTCGCGATCCTGAATTTTCAATTCAATCCATAAACGTCATCTCTAACACCGTCAAGAAACTTGGATTGCAAGCATCACTGCAAGAGGTCAAACATCACTATTGGTTGAAAAATCAAGCTCAAATAATCTGGAGAAATATCCTTGTTTCAAAAGCTTATCGACACTATAAAAATCGACACTATGGAAATAGGCTTGTTTTATTCGACCCTCCTTTTATTAATAAAGAACCTTCTTTAACGGTTCAAGATATTGAATATGCAAACACTGATTATGCACAATCCTTCAACATCTCATTTGTAACTGATACAGAGTTCGAGGTATCCAACAAAGGGAAATTTGTTGGCAAAGGCAGCCTTGCAACTCCTTTCAAGTTTCCGCAAGGAAAATTTACTTTGGTCGGCCAACCCAAAAAAAAGTATCTAATAACACTCTTGCCAATGAAACTAGCCATTAATGAGATTAAAAGCCAATGCATCATACATAAAAATAAGAAAACAAAGTGTCTTTTGCCTGTTCAGTTCAAACATCGCTCTGCTCACTTAGCGCAAAAAATCTTGAATACTTTACTAGAATCTTGCCAGGAGGATCTCCAAAATGATGGCAATGAAAAAATCTCACACCAACTCAACTATCTAAAAGAGCGTCAAAATCAAGTCATTCAAAACCTTGAATCCATCCTATTAGATTGCAAAAACTCTCTTGCAACATCGATGAATAAAGGAGACTTTCTAGCAACAAATATTGAAAGAGAATTGTTAACAAAAATTCAACTACACTGTCATGACACGCAAGCAAACTCTATGCAAAAAATGCAACACCTCTATGCGCGCGCCTTTGGAAAATCAATGCCTATTCAGAGTATCGTTGAAGACGTACGCGCTATGACACAAGAGATTGAATTTGAGGAACTAACAACAGAAAGCAGCCTCAAACTCATTGCAGAGTATGAAGCCCTATTAGAAAAGTTACATTTAAATCGAGAGCAATGTCAAAATTTAATCACTCATTTAAGAGAAGAATCCATTAATCCGGGTTTTCTAACTTCTGCTGCATCAAAATTCTCCCTTGATATCTTGAAAATTTTAGCCATCAATCGCAAAATAGGTGATGAAGCCAATTACAGCCTTAAAGAGAGAGAGGGTCTTTGGGAAGCGTTGCAATTAGAAAAAAAAATCCATATCTCAACACTTGAGCAAATAGCTCAAGGAGTGCAAGTCGAAGAAGCATCGTGTCGCACACGTCTACGCTTTTTACAAAAACAAGCTTTAGCTCTTTTATTGAGAGACTTTGAAATAGCTGATCAAAGTCTTATGCAAGTTACAAAAAAATTAGGAGATTTTCCTGATAAGTGGCTGCAGGAAGAGAAGATAGAATTAACTAAAACATTGCAGCTTTCTACATTTTCTGAACTTTCCATGCAAATAGAATCTAAAAATCTCTCCTACCATCTCGACTACCTTGAAACGCACCCCTACCAATTGGCTACACTCCCACTATTGCCAAAATCTCCTAAACTTGAACTTTGGGGTTTAGTTGGAGCTTTGATCGGAGCCTTCTTGATGAGTTGCTCTATCTGTCTAAGAGAGATCTTCCTTGGACCTACAGCTTCTTATGATAACCTCACCTCTGCTAAGTGTAGAACAATTGGATATCTTTCAAGCGACTCACTGCGTCAAATCGCTACCCTAACAGAAAATTCCCATTCGATCTTTATCTGCTCTAAGCAGCCACTAACGGTGGCCAAAGAGCTGAGAGATATCCTTACGAAAAGAGGAAACAACGTCCTTATTATGGATGAGCCAAAAGAAGAGCTTATAGGCTTCAAGGGATTTACATTTGACCACAGTTATGACAAAGTGATTGTTTGGCATCAAGGGATTGATCCCCTAACCTTTTTGCTAAGACAACGGGTTGATCAAACGATTTTTGTTGTAAGTGATGAGAGAGCAAAAGATCTAAGTTTTTTTCCAATAAATACTCTTTATCTCTTCAAGAAGATGTTGCAAAAGCCACCCTTGCTTTCACTAAAAAAGATCCAACCTATTTTGCAGAGGTTTTTTTCTTCTTTACCTCACACTTCGGCTTCAGGCACAACTTCAACGAATCATGATAAACAGAGCCCCGATCTTCTAGAAATTTAAGCTCTCGGTTCCCTTTCTCTTTTTCTCCTTGCATAAAGTATAACCTTCCAAGAAGATAGTGAGACTTTTCATGATCAAGATCGATACTTAAAGTGTTATAAAGAGTTTTGATAGCTTGATCATCTTCTTTCATATCAACATGTGCAATAGCGAGGTAGAAAGAAGAATCCGCATCTTGAGGGTTGATTCGCAAAGCTTCTTTGAAAGAGGAGATCGCCTTTTTTGGTTTATTTGCGGTTAAATAGCACAGACCAAGGTTGTAATGACTATCTGAAACTTCTGGTCGTAATTCTATTGCTCTTTCATATGCACTTGTTGCCTCTTTCCACCTCTTGCTAAAAGAGTGGAAAAGTCCGAGCTTTACCCATCCCTTCCAATAGGTTGGGTTCACCTTGATGGTTTTATCTAAAAATTCGATCGCCTCTTTAGTGTTTCCTTGCTCTGCAAGAACAAGGGCTAAGTTATAGGAAGCTTTGTAATGGGTTTCATCTAAATGAAGAGCGTGTCTATAAAATTTAATTGCTTGCTTATAGTCACCTGATTGGTCGTATGCGCAACCTAGGCTAAAGAGACACTCTGAATCGCGTGGGTGATCAACAAGGTAGATTTGATACTGCTCAATGGCTTCCTCAGGCATCCCTTTGCGCTCAAAGGCTGCGCCTAGGCAATAGTGGAGGTAGCCATTTTCTGGATCTACTTCAAGTCCCCTCTCACACCAAGAAAGACCCACTTCAACGTTGCCAAGCTCAAGGGAGATAATTCCCAAGTAACAATAAGCAAGTGGAAGTGTTGGATCAAAATCGATCGCACGCTGAAACTCTTCTCGAGCTTCTTCATATTTCCCATCTAGAAACTTACCTATCCCCTGACAAAAGTACTCTTTTGCCAAATTTGGCTCTCTAGCTGCTGGTGAATTCCCCATGCGACGTCTCCTCTATTCGCTTAGACGTCATATTCACGCAAATCTCATGCCACTTTTGAGCCATTTTTAAAGCAAGCGGGGCCGCAAGTCTACCGAACTCACCATCCCTAAGATAGATGATTATCACAAGTTCAGGTTGATTTTTTTCATCGTTGATGACCGAAATAAACCAGATAACCTTACTCTTTAAAGCGCGTGATGTCACATCAAGCCCATAGCAATCAATGACTTCTCCTGTTCCTGTCTTTCCAATTGTTCGGTTAACAAGCGATGAGGGAAATTGAGAGCGCAAAAAGCGAGCTGTCCCCTTTTCACCCATAACAACTGCACGCATCCCATCAAGAAGGGGCTTTTGGATTTCTTTAGGCATAAACAAATTCCACCTTACCTCAGGTTTCTCATTGAGAATGATTTGAGGTTTATAGACAGCACCTCCATTTGCAATTGAGGCAAGCATAACAGCAGCTTGAAGCGGTGTTCCAAGTAGAGTATGTTGGCCAATGGACATGGAGTAGAGGCCTGTTCGATTGTAAGCAACATCATTTGGTATAAATCCAGCATATTCTCCTGGAAGGTCTACTTGACTTTTTTCTCCAAATCCAAAAAGTGAGGTTGCGGCGCAAATATCTTCTGGGTCATCAAAAAAGTCACCTGAAAGAAGAGCAAAATAAGGATTACTCGAGGCTTCAAGGGCTTTAACAAGATCCACCCTTCCAATACCAGCATGCTCTGATCGAGGAAGGCGCCCACCTTTATAATAGAGAGGAATCTCTTTTCCTCCATTTGTTTTACCTACATACCACCCCTTTGTTGCATGGCGATACTTATCATCAATGATTACAAGAGGATTGAGATCATGTTTCTGATCTGAACGAAAATAATTCTGCCGAAGCGCTTCATAAGCTGGAACTAACTTAAAAATCGATGCAAGTGTTGTTGCTTGCCGAAAGGCGTGAGAGCGAGCATAACCAAATCCATATCGTGGGTAGAATCCACATGCCAAGTGCTTTTCAAGCCTCATACCATCACCTTGTCGAAGACTTGGATAATTTCCATAAAGAGGGCGGCCTAAATCTTTAAAACTCCTCAAGGTTTTGAAGTAATCTGGTAGAATAGAAGCGTCAAATTGAGAAACAAGCTCTTGTAAATGGCAGTAATCTTTGTACCAAGATAATGCCAGGTGAGCACCCTGTTCCAACTCTTTTTTCCAACCAAGCAGCACAGTTGCATAGGGAGAGTCTATACCCAAACCACTTGAAAAATAGGATTTAGGCTCTCCTGCTAGGAAAATGGAGAGTAGCACCAACCGATTTTTTGCCCAAAATTCCTCAAACATCTTGTGTTCAACTTCATCAAGAAAATCTAAATAGGGACGGGCGTACCGTTTTTTTGCAAACCTCTCCTCCTTTCTCTTTTGGGCCAAAAAGCGTTTGAATTTACACTCTCTCCATTCCTTAAATTCGTGATCTTTAAATATTTGTTGCACAATATCTCGAACAACAGAGTGCATCGCGGCAACTCTGCCTGAAATCTCTCGATATTCATGAAGAGTTTGCTCTCCCACTAACCCTTCGAAACAAGAATTAAAAAGCATGGGATCAATGCATAAACGGTAGAGGTCAACAAGAAGCAACTTCTCTTCATTCAATGGAATTGTATCAAAATAGGGCGCAAGCCTTTGCTTAATCAGCGCGATCTCTTCTTGAAAAAAGGAGATTCTCTGTTTGAGATGTTCCCATTCACTTAGGCTAATCATGACCTTTGTTGGAACATCTTCCTCAGAATAAATAGCATCCAAGATTTTTGCTACAGTGATCGAGACATTTTCAGCTTCAAAGATAAAAAGTAAGTAGTCTATTGATCTTTGCACATCAATTGCATCTTGAATCTGGTTTTTTTTCTCAATGACTGTACGTACTGTTGAACTCTTGGGGAGAATGAAAGAGAGATACTCATTCCAACCAATCTCAAGCGACTCTTCATAGAATGTTCCCTTTTTTACATTAAATTTTTCTCGCGCTAAAGGAATTTGCCGATCCCAAATTGCTCCTAAGTAATCTTCTGTCTCAAGCCATCGTCCAACACGAAAATTTCTTATACGTTCAAATTCTGGCTCTTGATTACGAATAAAGTCATTAGGGTCATAGCGAGGATAGGAAGCTAGAGCTAATAACTGCCCATTATTTGGATCCATCACCACAATAGCTCCCTCCTTTATCCAAGGGCGCCTCTCTGGAATTAACTGCGCTCTTTTTACCCAAGCAGATCTTTGACTTTCATCTTTCCCGCTATATTCTGTGAGAAGTTGTTCGGCATACGCTTGTAATTGCGATGAAATAGAAAGCGTCAATTTCTCTCCAGGTTGTGATGGTTCAGATTCATTAAGCTCGCGCAGCAGATGACCTCGTGTATCTGCAAGGTAAACCCGCTTTCCATGAGATCCCCTCAGCCGCGCATCAAAACTAGCTTCTACACCAACTTTTCCTGTAAAGTCATTAAACGTAAAACTCTTTTTTTCAATTTCATGAGAAAGATCTATCCCCTCTTCTTCTGCCCGCTCCTTCAACTGCTTGAGCTCTGCCATAGCCAAATCATATTCAGAACGGCTAATTGGGCCTATATGTCCAACAACTTCACCCAAAACTGCTCCATTTGGATAGGTGCGCCTAGCAGCTACATTGGTGTAGACTCCAGGCCAATCCTTTTCGAGCATCTTCAAGCGAAAATACGTTTCTTCTGAAATATTTTCTTTAAGGACATAAGGGGCCATCCCTAAAATAGCTGCCTTTGAATAAATGATATCCTCTATCCGATCTGGGTCTAAAAAGAGCGTATTTCCAAGAAGAGTCGATAAGCGTTTTATATACTCTTTTCTTTCATAACATTTGACCTTGCACCCATTCTCTTTTTTCCAACTCACTCGTGGAATACGACGCATCTGAGCGTAGCAAATTCCAGCCTCATAAGTTGCCCGATTCGTCGCAAGAGAAATCCCAAAACGGTCGCAGATAGTGGCTCTTTCCGCCCTTTCAATCACTATACGTCTTTGAGGCTTTTGAGCTTCTTCAAGCTTTGCACTATGGCAAATAACACAAAGATACCAAAGACGAATTGACAGAATAAACAGAACAACTAAAATTCCTTTTAATATTTGTCCTGCTTTTTCCGATATTGGCAGCTCGGGTTGACGCCTCTTCATTGGAGATAAGTATAGTGTGAATTAAATTTATCACCTAACAACTTTCAGTTTGCATTTAAAGCTGTTTATTTTATACTCGTGCCAAATTATCGCGCCTGTAGCTCAATGGTAGAGCAGTAGCCTTCCAAGCTACCTACGTCAGTTCGATTCTGATCAGGCGCTAAATTATTAACCCAAGACCGAAATCCTCTCCGAAAGAGAGAGGATGCCGTGTTAAACTAAAGGAACAAGGCTTGGAAACACAACAAGAAGTATCTATTAAAGATCTATTAGAAGCAGGGGCTCATTTTGGCCACCAAAAACGACGTTGGAACCCAAAGATGGAGCGATTCGTCTATGAGATCCGCAACGGACTTTATATTATTGATCTTGCAAAAACTGCTCACCAGCTTCGCAAAGGGATCGAATTTGTCCAAGAGATTGTTTCTCAAGGAAAGTCTGTCCTATTTGTCGGAACAAAAAAACAGGCGAAATCAGTCATTCGTGATTGCGCTGAATCTTCAGGAGAATTTTACGTCTGTGAAAGATGGCTCGGAGGCATGTTGACAAACATGAGCACCATCCGTCGATCAATCAAAACTCTTGAAAATATCGAACATAAAGTTTCTACAGGTGGTGATGGCTTCACCAAAAAAGAGCTCTCTATGCTGACAAAAGAACAGGGAAAGCTAGATCGCAACCTATCTGGTGTAAGAACAATGCACAAGCTACCAGGCCTTTTGATCGTCGTTGATCCAAGTAACGAGCACATTGCCGTTGCAGAGGCTAATAAGCTCGGTATTCCAATACTTGCCCTTGTTGACACTAACTGCGATCCTGACCTTGTCGATCACGTTATTCCTTGTAACGATGATGCACTTAAGAGCGTTAAGCTCATTGTGTCAGCATTAACTCAAGCAATTATTGACAAGAAAAATGAGCTCAATGTTGCAATTGAGACAGAGGAGGAGAGTGACAAAGATGGCTGAAATTAGCTCTCAAATGGTCAAGAACCTCAGAGAACGTACAGGTGTAGGCATGGCTAAATGTAAAGAGGCCTTAGTTGAAGCTGCTGGCGATATCGATCTTGCTATTTCAAACTTACGTAAAGCAGGGATGGCATCTGCTGTTAAAAAAGAGAGTCGCGAAGCGAATGAAGGCATCATTTCCTTTTTTGAATCTGAAAAAGCAATTGTTCTTGTAGAAGTAAATGCTGAAACAGACTTCGTAGTAAAAAATGCACTGTTTCAATCCTTTGCCCAAGAGATTGCTGAAGAAATTTGCACCACTGCACCTAGCAGTGTTGAAACTTTTGTGAAACAAAAATCTAAAAAAGATAAAGAACACACAATCGATGAACGTCGCGCTCTTCTTATCCAAACTTTGGGAGAAAACATTCAGGTCAAGCGTTTTAAGCTCTTTCCTAAGAAAAGTAATCATTCGTTAGCTGTTTACTCACATGCTGGTGGAAAGCTTGTTACTCTTGTGGAAATAGTTGGAAGCAGCAAAGAAGCCCCTCTTGCTAAAGATATTGCAATGCATATTGCAGCCGAATCTCCTGAATATCTTTCCAAAGATGATGTTCCACAAACAGTTCTTGAGCATGAGAGGGAAATCGCTCGTGCACAGGTTCAAAACAAACCTGCGAACATCGTGGATAAGATTGTTGACGGGAAGCTCAAAGCCTACTATGTACAAGCGTGCTTGCTCTACCAACCTTTTGTCAAGGATACAAGTATGACAATTGAGCAGCTAGTGACCTCTAAAGGGAGCGAGCTAAAGGTCATACAATTTCTACGTTGGAGAGTAGGTGAGTAGGGTCCTGCTCAAAATCTCAGGTGAGGCCTTAGCGGGTGAAAAGCCACATGGGATAGATGAAGAGGCTCTCTCAAGCACTGCTTTAAAAATCAGCCAGTTGCATCAAAACGGCGTTGAAGTGGGACTTGTTGTAGGAGGTGGGAATTTTTTTCGCGGCCTGCAAAGAGGTGCGAGCTTAGGTTTAGAACGCTCTTCAGCAGATCAAATTGGTATGCTTGCAACTGTGATGAATGGCATTGCGCTACAAAAAGCTCTTCAGCACCATGGTAGTAATGCATACCTTTTATCCTCTTTTGAGTGCCCTGCTATTTGTGAACGTTTTAGGCACGACCTTGCAATGGACTATCTGAAAAAAGGGATC